>CAZYRH010000309.1:0-1031 GCA_964650395.1 uncultured Ignavibacteriales bacterium | reverse complement strand
GCCGGCATCCGGCCAGAGAACGTCAAATTTCTCTTTCAGGGGGGTCAGTTTCTCTCGTTCATCATGTTGCTGATAGGACTCAGCCAGATTAGCAAATGCGGCCTGGTACATTGAGATCATTCCCTTCCCAGTTCGATCAAGGAAAGTCTGTTTTCCAAGACCTTTATAATTGAATCGACGCAGAAGATTGTCCTCCAACTTCCGGTAATCGTTCAGCTCTTGATCCTTTGGGACGACACGCCGGGCCAGGCCATCCAACCGGCAATGCTCTTTCAGGTTAAATGGCAGGTTTTCGCCGAAGCCTGCCGAAAAATAAAGCGGGCTGCGCCACTTGTTATTTTTCAGTAAGTTGAGCAATACCTGATCCTGGATAAGCAGATATTTATTAGCAACGCTCGGCTTCACAACGATGCTGCACGCCACGCTATCTGGACCGGCGCCAATAATTGTTACAGTGTCTGTTTTCCATTGTAATATGCTCAGTGATCTAAGCGAGTCTTCGTTGAGCGACCAGGGGAGAGCGTGATGGTAGGACATAGTAGTCCGAAGGTACCATTCCGTGTTAAGCAATGGCAGGTTCAAAACAATCACGTCGGGTCTGACGCCTTCTACCATTTGTAGGTACCACGACAGGAAGGTATCGCTATCTCCAGCCGTGATCAAAATCGCATTCGGTTCACATGTTTCAAGAAGATTGTAACCGAAAGCGTAGCTCGTGTAGTTGCGGCTCGTATTGTTGTTGTTCCAGTTGGTAATCAACATGTTAACGGGCAAAGCCAAAAACAGAACCCCAGCTAAAACCCATATACAGACTGAGCAATAACCTGAACGATTAGCAAGCAGGCGGTTTACCACCCTCAGCAAAGCGTAGCTGCCGATTCCTATCCAGATTGCAAACAGCATGAACGAGACAAGAAAGTGGCGATCCATCTCCCGGAAGAAGCCGGCAGGAACGTTCAAGTAGAAGATCGCTCCCAGGCTGGCTAAAAGGAACGCCACCAAGAAGAATAATGCCAGCCTTGTCCTGCGAA
>CAZYRH010000308.1:0-1048 GCA_964650395.1 uncultured Ignavibacteriales bacterium | reverse complement strand
CTGGCTGATATATTGAAGAAAAAGGTCTATGAACAATTCGGCGTTAGACTTCAAGAGGAAGTCGTTCAACTTGGTAAGTTTTGAAAGAAGGAGGTTGTCTATAGAACCATTTCTAATGAGATAAGATCAACCGATACTATTTGATAGTGTGAGATCTGCATCGCCAAAAGTTGCCGTTTGTGCCCTGATTACAGTGCTGTACAGTAGTGTTGTAACGTGTCCAGCCAAAGGTGCATCAGGCTTCACGGGCTCGTTAGAGTCACCTCCTTCTTCCGTTTCCCCGTACAATGAGTTGTCCGACAAGAGGTCGGTATCCCTGGCTCCTACACCTTATCTGTCGCTCGGTTACCCTCTCAAACTCCACCCTAGGCTCATTAGAGGGAGCTTCTTTGCACATTCCGTCACCCTTAACACGGAATATTACAAAAAAGGGACATTAGCGGATTCATTGATTGCCGTGACGGTCGATGCCGGTGAGTTCTTGTCGTTCAGAAAACGAAAGAACGTCACCGACGGGTTAAATAATCTAGTTACCGGCTCCCTATCAAATCCGGACCAAACGCGCAGAAGAGGGGGTTTAGGTATAAGCGTAGCCTTACCGAAAAGACTCAACAAAATTTTCGGAGAAGGGGGAGCCGGGCTAAGGGTTTCCGGATATCGCAAGGTAATGTTTTCCGGCCGGTCACAGTGGACTGACGCAGCCCAGTCGGAAGTGTATCGACAGAGCAAATTCCCCTCCCTGAATATGCAACAGTTATATCGATTTGATATCAAAGGTACCATTGGATCGAAAATATCTGTGAACGTTTCTGAGGACAGTCAACAGGATATCCCTTTGGCTAACCGGCTTATCATCCGTTACAAGGGCGATGAGGACGACGTTCTCAAATCAATTGAAGCCGGCAACACCAACTTATCATTGCCCAACTCCGGCTTTGCGGGATATTCATCACGTGTCCAGGGGCTGTTTGGGGTCAAATCAGAGGCGCAGATCGGTCGGCTCCGACTTATCGGCATCGCTTCTCAGGAACAAGGATCATCCGAACGA
>CAZYRH010000307.1:0-1066 GCA_964650395.1 uncultured Ignavibacteriales bacterium | reverse complement strand
GGGGCGGATGGAGCGTGAAACCCAACATTCATGGTTCAATTGAATATTTTGCCTATCCGTTTCAGCGCCTCCTCACAGTCGGAGCGGGTGATATCGAGATGAGCGACAAAACGAATTCGCTGTGGTCCAAACGGCACCGCTAAGACGCCAGCGTCTTTCATCCTGGCGAGAAGAGACTCGACAGTCTGGTCGCTAGAGATGTTGGCCACTACGATATTCGTTTCAACACGATCCATATCGATATGAAACGGGCCGAGGCCGTTTAAGCCACCCGCCAGAAGCCTGGCATTGGCATGGTCTTCAGCCAGACGGTCGATGTTGTTTTTCACGGCATACAGGCTGGCGGCGGCAATAATCCCCACCTGCCGCATTCCCCCACCAAAGAGCTTGCGCTCCCGCCGACACTTGGCTACAAATTCAGCGGAGCCAAGTACCATTGAGCCGATCGGGGCGCCCAATCCTTTGGACAGACAAACTGCCACCGAATCAAACGGCCTAGTCAACTCCGGCAAAGAGATACTCGTGGCAACATGGGCGTTCCAGATGCGAGCACCATCGAGATGCAGAATGAGGCCGAATTCTTCGCAAACCTGTCTGACTTTCAGGATTTCCGCTTGTGGGAGGATTGTCCCACCATGGCGGTTGTGGGTGTTTTCCAGAGCCACCATTTTGGTTTCCGGACAGTGGAGATTTTTGGGGCGTATGTTCGTCCGGACCATCTCAGCGGTGAGCATTCCCCGCTCGGTTGTCAGCAGGTTGACCAGAAGCCCCGAGTGTACTGCCGGTCCTGCCGCTTCGTAGTTGACGAGATGGCATTCTCGGTCGCACAGCAGTTCCCATCCAGGCTGGGAATGAGCCTTCAAACAAATCTGGTTGGCCATCGTCCCCGACGGCACAAACAGCGATGCCTCCCGCTCGAACAACCCGGCGACGTAGCTTTCAAGCTCCTTCACCGTGGGATCATCGCCAAAGACATCATCCCCGACTTCAGCGGTAAACATCGCCTGACGCATTTCCGCTGAAGGCCGCGTGACGGTATCGGAGCGCAGGTCAATGACTTTCATTG
>CAZYRH010000306.1:0-1072 GCA_964650395.1 uncultured Ignavibacteriales bacterium | reverse complement strand
GGTCCTCATGGCCAAGAACTACATCGACAACCTATCAGAGGAAGTCAAGAAGGGGCAGATTGAGAAAGCGGAGCAGGGTGAGTGGCCGTCAAGAGCGCCAGTCGGTTATAGGAACAATAAGGAGACGCATACCATTGAACCTGATCCCTCTAAGGACACGTTCATTAAGAGATTATTCGAGTGGTATGCTACCGGTGAATACTCATTGGAGAAGCTCGCCAGCATGGCCAGAGAGTCTGGACTGTTCTCGCGAAATTCGATGACCATCAACAAGGCCGGAATCCACAGGATTCTCAGGAACCCCATTTACTATGGCGAGTTTGTCTGGAGAGGGAAACGGCACCTGGGGAAACATGAACCATTGATAACGAAAAGGCTTTTCGACCAGGTTCAGGAGGTCTTTGCCAAGGCAAACCACCCCAAAGAGACCAAACGACACATTGCCTTTGCTGGACTGGTGAAGTGCGGCAAATGTGGCTGTGCCATGACGCCAGAGGTCAAGAAGGGAAAGTACGTTTACTACCACTGCACCCAATTCAAAGGAAAGTGTGACAATACCTATGTAAGAGAAGAGAGACTTAGTCAACTTCTGGCCGAAGTAGTCAGGCAGGTCCGCATCGGCAGAGAAGCCGCTGACGATATCAGAAAGGCACTCTTGGAAAGCCAGCGAGACAGGCAAGAGTACCATGACAAAGCGGTGACTTCACTCAGAAAGCGCTACGATCACATTCAGAAGCTCCTGGATCGGGCGTATGAGGACAAGCTGAGTGGGAAGATATCTGAAGACCTTTGGCGAAGGAAATCGGCGGAATGGGAGAACGCACTGATTGATATCCAGCATCAGCTCAGAGTCTATGACTCTGCAAACGTCAACTACTACGAAACAGGCTCAGCCATTATAGAACTCGCTAACGAGGCCTATGACTTGTACTTACGGCAAAACAGGCAGGAGCAAAGGAAACTGCTGAATACGTTACTATCGAACTGCACTTTCTACCGCGGAAGTCTTTGTCCCACATACAGAAAGCCCTTTGACATACTTGCCAAAGGGTCGGAAATCCAATCAATGCGG
>CAZYRH010000305.1:0-1106 GCA_964650395.1 uncultured Ignavibacteriales bacterium | reverse complement strand
ACTCGCCTTTGGCGAGCCGCACACGTAAAATGAAATGCTCCAAGTGTGGACATGAGGAAGATAAGTATACGGGTAGTCAAAAGTGGATATTGAAATCTTGGGAACGGAGTCTCTGGGGGTCAGGGGGCTTTCGTGTTTTGTCAGAGCCGGAAATCAAAGAATACTGATCGATCCGGGCATTGCCTTAGGTTATAGCCGCCACGGGCTGTTACCGCACCCTTTTCAGGTAGCTGTTGATGAGAGAATACAGCGGAAAATCGTGCAGAGATGGTCTGAAGCCACAGACATAGTCATCAGCCATTTTCATGGAGACCATGTTCCCCTTGCAGATTCCAACCCGTATCAGTTCAACATCAGGAAGGTAACCGGATTGAATCCGCATGTAAGGATATGGACCAGGAGTCTGTCGCATCTTTCCATAGCGCAAAAACGAAGAGCGGAGTCCCTTTCCACGGTGTTGCACACTGATTTGATACCGGCGGAAGGGACCACGAAGGGAGTAATGACTTTTTCCAAGCGGGTATGTCATGGCGAAAAAAACGGCCACCTGGGAACTGTGATGATGACCAGAATAGAGGAAGATGGTGTGTTTGTGCACGCTTCTGATATTCAGCTTCTCAACGACGAAGCGATTTCCAGAATACTGGCCTGGAAGCCTGGTATTGTGTTCGCTGCCGGGCCGCCTCTCTACCTGTACCACAAGGTTTTCAAAAGCCAAATGAGAATAGCCTGGCATAATGCCAGGGCTCTTTCTGAGCAGGTTGGCATTTTGATTCTTGATCATCACTTGATGAGGAGTTATGAAGGGATTAGATGGTTGAAGCGTTTATCGGCGGAGACAGAGAACAGGGTTATTTGCGGAGCGGACTTTATGGGAAAACCGCGGATGTTGCTCGAAGCCAGGCGTAGTGACCTGTACAAGGATATGCCTGTCCCGGCTGGCTGGCATGAAGCCTATGGCAGAGGTGAGGTAAGCACTGATGCTTATTGGAGATCAGCAAAGAGGCTCTACAAGGATATGAAGTTAAGTGACTAATGAAGTGGCGTAGGTCGAAACTGATCTTGCCCCAATAAAGTGGACACTGAACGAAGGTCGTAGTAGATTG
>CAZYRH010000304.1:0-1106 GCA_964650395.1 uncultured Ignavibacteriales bacterium | reverse complement strand
TGGTGGATTGTGCTTTGGTCGGTCTATCGAGGGAGTTTCGGGCCATGTATTCCCGTACCGGTCGTCCCTCGATCCCGCCGGAACGACTTCTCCGTGCCTTACTGATTGAGGTACTCTACACGATCCGCAGCGAGCGGATGCTTATCGAGCAGTTGAATTACAATATGCTTTTTCGCTGGTTTGTGGGTTTATCGATGGATGATGAGGTATGGGATCATTCGACGTTTACCAAGAATCGAGCCCGGTTTTTACAATCCGACCTGGCGGCGGTTTTTTTCTCTCGTGTTCTCGAACAGGCTGAGCAGATCGGTCTTTTGTCCGATGAGCATTTCACGGTGGACGGTACCTTGGTAGATGCCTGGGCTTCGATGAAGAGTTTTCGACTCCGAGATGACAATGATAGTTCTTCGTCCCGTAGCGCTGGTCACAACGATTCGGTAGATTTCCATGGCGAGAAGCGCACCAACGCCACGCACGTTTCGGCGACCGATCCGGATGCTCGGTTGTACCGTAAGGGCAAAGGGAAGGAGGCTCGTTTGGTGTATATGGGTCATGCCTTGATGGAAAACCGCAACGGTCTGGTGGTTGATACGCGTCTGACGTTGGCTACCGGCACTGCTGAACGGGCGGCAGCGGTAGGGATGGTATCTGCCTTGCCTGGCCAGAACCGCATCACGGTGGGGGCTGACAAAGGGTACGATACAAAGGACTTTGTTGACGCTCTTAGAGAACTAAACGTGACGCCTCACGTGGCGCAGCGTACCCGGAGGCGAAGATCAGCGGTCGACGGTCGGACCGTTCGACATACGGGATACGCCGTTAGCCAACGGGTAAGAAAGCGTGTGGAGGAGATATTTGGCTGGATCAAAACGGTGGGAAACCTTGGTAAAACACGATACCGAGGTCTGGGGCGTGTCTCCTGGATGTTTACTTTTACTGCCGCTGCTTACAATCTGGTCCGAATGCGAAACCTCTTGGAGGGTTCCGTTCCGTGATTCAGGGGGAACGTACATCTGAGCGGCCACAACCGGCGGTCACCAGCCCCGTGAGGGGTAGATCAATCCCTGCTGAGGGCCATCAAACAGCTCCCGTACAGACCAACTGAA
>CAZYRH010000303.1:0-1124 GCA_964650395.1 uncultured Ignavibacteriales bacterium | reverse complement strand
GTGTCCCTAACGCTTCTTTACAGCGGTTGACTTTGCCGAGGATCATATCTGCGCCTTTTGTCCAACGGAAGAGGGTTGGCTTACTGTTGTAATGTTGGATGTAGTCGTTGATGGCGGCGACGAGTTGCTTGACACTGGTGAAGGTGCCTCGGCGAATGCGCTTCTGCGTGATCTGCGAGAACCAGCTTTCGACCAGATTGAGCCAAGAGCTTCCCGTCGGTGTGAAGTGTAGCTGGAAACGTGGATGAGCTTTCAACCATTCTTTAACCTTCGCCGTCTTGTGTGCGCCATAGTTATCAACGATCAGGTGGAGGGCAAGGTCAGCCGGCGTTTCGCGGTCGACTTTGCTCAGAAAGCGAATAAATTCTTCACTGCGGTGACGGGGATGGCAGGCGCCAATGACTTTGCCATCGAGCAGACTGAGAGCCGTAAACAGAGTCGTTGTCCCGTGCCGCTTGTAGTCGTGAGTCTGACGCGCCGGAATCCCTGGCCGTAATGGCAAGACCGGTTGCGTACGGTCTAAGGCTTGAATCTGACTTTTCTCATCCACGGAGAGCACCAACGCTTTGTCAGGGGGATTGAGGTAGAGTCCGACAATATCCCGCAGCTTCTCGACAAAGAATGGATCCCGGGACAATTTGAAACTTTCCTGACGGTGGGGCTGAAGACCGTGCTGTTTCCAGATCCGTTGCACGGTCATCCGTGACAAGCCTTGCGCTTGGGCCATACTCCGGGTACTCCAATGCGTCGCCTGGGGTGGAGTTGTGTGCAAGGTTGCTTCCACTACTCGTTGGACCGCCGCCGCCGAGATCGCCTTCTTCCTCCCCGGACGTGGTGCATCCTGCAACAGACTCGTTACCCCCTGTCGTTGGAACCGTCCCCGCCATAATAGCACCGTCGGACGGGAAATCTCCAACTGACGCGCAATCTCACTGTGCGGTCTTCCTTCCGCCACGAAAAACACAATCCGCGCACGCAAAGCCACTTTCTGCGGTGTCTTACCCGATTTCACCAAAGCCTGCAATTCCCGCCGCTGCCCGCCATTTAACTTGAGAGGTCTTGCTATATTGCTCATGTCCCAAACTAAAAAGTTCAAATCCCGCTGTCAAGTTATTTCTGGGACA
>CAZYRH010000302.1:0-1127 GCA_964650395.1 uncultured Ignavibacteriales bacterium | reverse complement strand
CCGGGAATTATCAAGTTGAGTGGAACTCCAACAACACTAGCGGTAACCGAATTGCAACTGGCATTTATCTGTACAGACTACAGGTCGATAAGGAAAGTAAATCGAAGAAAATGTTGTTGCTGAAGTAGCGCTTAGGGAGGATTTAGACATATGCAGGCAAGAAGGCTTTTACTTGAGATTACGATAGTAGCGTTTTTTGCCGCTGCGGTTAGTGCCCAGACGACGGAATCGCTTTACGTTGACACATCAATTAGCAGTGAGACAATCCAATCTGAAACAAACTGCCACGGCGCTCCAGATGGCGCCGAGGCGAACATTAGTGGCAACTTAGCCAATGGCCGCACTTGGACCTTCGATTTTGACAGTACCGTCAATGCCGGACTGTCAATCACGTCCGCGGAGATCTATATTACCCACCGTCAGTCCGGGTACATCAATGATAGTCTGGTTCTGGAGTATTTTGACGGAACTAGTTACATCCCTTTTGAGTCGTTTGCCAATGTGCCGACATCTCTCACCACGCTTGGTCCGTTTATAGCTGATTTAATAATTTCCACGACTCAGCTTAACGGATTTCAGGTTCAAATGAGGGGTGTCACCAAAATTGGTACTGGTGCGCCTGACAGGATTACTTATTACGTAGATGCAGTTGAGTTGAAAGTAACTTATGCGAACCAACCGCCGTTCCTTGACCTGATAGGTCCACAATCGACCACGGAAGGTGTACAGCTTACTTTTGGCGTTTCGGCCAGCGATCCGGATGGAACAATCCCCAGCCTGACGACTTCCGCGTTGCCCGCCGGGGCGACGTTTGCAGATAATCTTGACGGGACAGGGACGTTTGACTGGACGCCGGACTATGACCAGAGCGGGAGTTACGATGTAACTTTCTATGCCACCGATGATTCCTCGGCGGTGGATTCGGAGATAGTGACGATAGACGTTACCGAGTCGGGCAACCAGACGCCTCTGCTTGATCCGATTGGGGCGCAGAGTACAACCGAGGGAGTGAACTTAAACTTCGGGGTCAGCGCCACTGATGTAGAAAGCATACCCAGCCTGACGACTTCCGCTCTGCCCGCCGGGGCGACGTTTGCAGATAATCTTAACGGGACGGGTGACTTTGA
>CAZYRH010000301.1:0-1137 GCA_964650395.1 uncultured Ignavibacteriales bacterium | reverse complement strand
TAGTTCCCTTTCCCTTGGAGCTCATTACGCGGATGTCGCCCCCGTGACGCCTGACGATTCCGTATGCCACAGCCAGTCCGAGTCCAACCCCTTCCCCCTTTTCCTTGGTCGTGAAAAATGGAGTGAACAGTTTACCGATGTTCTCTTCAGCTACCCCGCAGCCCGTATCCTCGACGTCAATCCTCACTGCCTTGGGGTTCTTGGTCAGCCCCTCCTTGTCGTCTACCTGTACGGCGTGGATGGTCAGCCTGCCCCCCTTGGGCATGGCCTGGATCGCGTTGAGAATGAGATTGAAGAAGACCTGCTTCAGTTGGTCCATATCTGCCTGGATCTGGGGAAGTCCTGGGTCAATATGCTGCACCACTTCGATGTCCTGCAACTTTGCTTTGTGACCCAGTATGCTGAAGGTCTCGTCCAGAATGTTGCCAAGATCCACGGGTGCAAGCATCGGGTGGGACTGGCGGGAGAAATCCAGCAGGCTCTTGATGATTTTGGAACATCGGGTAAGCTCATGCTTGGAGTCGGTAAGAAATGTCAAAGCCTGCTTTCTGTCGAACCGGTCGTTTTCGAGATCCGTTGCAAGCGTGTGCAGGTAGACCATGATGCCGCTGATGGGGTTGTTGATCTCGTGGGCCACGCCAGCCGCAATCTGGCCGAGGGAAGCCATCTTCTCGCTTTGGATCAACTGCTCCTGCAGCTGCTTGAGCTCGTTATAGGCCTGTTGCAGCTCCTCGCGCTTGCGCCGTTCAGCTTCGGCTCTCGCTGCCTCGGCAATCAGCTTCTTCGTCGGTCTGAGATCGCGGGCCACCAGTACGAATCCATACAAGTCGCCGGAATCATCTTTTAGAGAGGAGCTCCTAAGCGAAACGGGTATCGGCTTCCCTTCCTTGCAACACATGAAGCCCTCGATGTTGGACAGGATATTGTCGAGCTGCTGCTTGTCCATCACCTCATCAGGGGACAACTTGGGCTGTTTGTCCTGAGAGATGCTTAGGATGTTTTGAACCGGATAATAGAGTATCTCCTCCTCGTTACAGTCTAACAAGGACAGGGTCGCCTGGTTTACCTTGGTGACCATCCCATCCGGGTGGACCAGGATCACCGCGTCGGTCATGGCGCTGATCATCTGGGTACAGG
>CAZYRH010000300.1:0-1156 GCA_964650395.1 uncultured Ignavibacteriales bacterium | reverse complement strand
CTGACTTGTTTGAGCGGACAATCGGTCGCCAGTCCAGGAACCTGTTCAAGCTTAAGAACGACCTTCGAATCGAAAAATTTCTTAATATTGGCCAGCCAACTGAGCAGCCTATATCGACTTGCCCGGTCGTGAAAATCGACTGATTGCCAGTAAACAATCGACAATACTCGGTTTTTTTACCTTCCTGAGATAATATAAATCTGCAGTACAATACAACAACGCACTTATTGAACCATTCAATTATGATAAAAAGGATACTTTCTTAGTTTGTGAGATTTCAATTGTTGCCTGTTTTATAATAATTTTAATAAGGTAACAGCCTGAAATCACGAAATTTTAATTTTTCATGCGAGTTATTAATTACAATACCTGAAATTCGTTTCACCGAATATCGAGGAGTGTCATATTTTCATGCAGATATGATAAAACTTTGCTGGTTTTTATTGATTCTGGTTCAAATAAAACAATAGGTTTATAAACCTCCGAGAGTTAATACGTGCAGTGAGGTTTATGCGTGAATATGGATATTGAAAACTATCTGGCAGAAAAGCAACAACACTTGAATAAAAGTAAAGAACGTATTCGCAATTACGCAGTGTTTGACTTCAATTATGTCCCCAAAAAACCTCTGATGAGGCAGGAAGTCAAACCGCTAATTGATGCACTTCTGCGATACCAGCAGACCGGAATTGCCAACAACCTGTTAATTTTAGGCTCACGCGGTTCAGGAAAAAGTGTTCTTGCCAAGTATCTTATGAAAATTTTATATGAAAGAGGGAAAATAGATTTTACTTATACAAACTGTCGGCAGCATAACACAAGTTTTAAAATCCTCGCATCAATACTGGGATTAAAACCTCGCGGCTGCAGCATCGATGAACTGTGGTATAAATTTGAGGATTCAAGTCAGGGTAAAATTGTTTTTGTACTGGATGAAGTGGACTTAATGAGCGAAAAAGACAAAAACAAGGATATTCTTTATTTGATCAGTAGATCTCAAAACAATTATATGGCTATCCTGTTGTCAAATAATCCCAAATTTTTAAATCCTCTTGATGAGAGCATAAAAAGTACACTTCAACCGGAAATAGTTCACTTTGCTAGCTATAACGCAATAGAGATAGAACAAATCCTGACTGAAAGAGCCAAAACAGGC
>CAZYRH010000299.1:0-1168 GCA_964650395.1 uncultured Ignavibacteriales bacterium | reverse complement strand
CTAGTGTCCTGTCCCAGCAATAGCTTCACATAGTCTTTTGATTATTTTAATTATTGAGTCAGTTGTTGCTGTCCACACAAATGGTCTGGATTTGGCGTTGTATTTATCAATGAATCGCTCAATGTTCGATACTAAGCTCTTGACGCTACTGAAAGTCCCTCGCCTGATCGCTTTCTGGGTAATGATGTTAAACCAGATCTCAACCTGATTAAGCCAGGAGGCATATGTTGGTGTGTAATGGATGTGGTAGCGAGGTCGAGCAGCGAGCCAGCGCTTCACTTTGGTATGCTTGTGGGTTGCGTAGTTGTCCACGACCAGATGAATATCAAGAGATTTGGGGACGTTGGCGTCAATATGTCGCAGGAACTGCAGGAACTCCTGATGTCGATGGCGGCGTTTATACCGACCGATGATTTTTCCCGTGGCAACATCCAGGGCCGCGAACAGGGTGGTGGTGCCGTGGCGGATGTAATCGTGAGTCACACCTTCGACATAGCCCAGCCCCAACGGCAGCATGGGCTGCGTTCGATCCAGTGCCTGAATCTGACTTTTTTCGTCAACGCACAAAACCATTGCCTTGTCGGGAGGATTGAGATACAAGCCGACGATATCACGAACCTTTTCGACGAAAAATGGATCAGTGTACAATTTGAAATGTTTTTGGCGATGGGGCTGAATCCCAAAGGCCTTCCAGACCCGCTGAACCGTGGATTTGGACAGGTCCGTCTCCGCTGCGATCGAACGGCACGTCCAGTGAGTTCCATCCCTGGGTTTGGTTTTGAGTGTTTTGCGAATTAGTGCGGCAATCTTCCGGTCGCTAATGGAACGGGGCCCGCCAGGTCTGAGTTCGTCATACAGGCCGACAAGACCTTGCTCGAGGAATCGCCTGCGCCAGAGACCAACGGTGGGCTTAGAGAGGCCGAGTTTATCGGCAATGGTTGTGTTTGTGAACCCGTCTGCAGCGAGCAGGATGATCTTCGCCCGGTGCACGAGGGGATGCGGCATGGTACGAGATCGGGTAAACGCCACAAGTTGTTGACGAACCGAGGATGCTAACACAACTGGCGGAACAGGGCGACCAAGGACCGTAGGGTATCTCCTTTCGTGAGGAAAGGAACATAACACCTCAACAACACTTATACAAGCTATATATGGGACACTACACTAG
>CAZYRH010000298.1:0-1174 GCA_964650395.1 uncultured Ignavibacteriales bacterium | reverse complement strand
GGTGTCGCACATGTCATGATTCACTACGCTTGTTTTCAGCGCTTTTATTTCTTTTTGGGCTTTTCTTCTACTTCACAGAACGCCTTCACAAGAAAACTGGAAATGTCGTCTATCTCCAACTCTCCATCGGAAGCCTCTTTAAGGGTGGCCATGCAGATCGGACACATGGTAGCCACACCTTGCCCGTTGGCATTCTTGAGCTGCTGCACCCTCTTCCCACCGATTTGATGGGCCATCTTAGGAAAAAGCGACTCAATGGGGCCTCCGCAGCAATGGGTCAAGTCCCTGTTGTCCTTCGGCTCTTTTACCGTGTAGCCCGCCCGCCTCAGCAGCTGTCTCGGCTCCTCGATGACGCCCTCATAACGCGAGTACACGCAGGAGTCGTGGACCGTGATTTCCTTTTCGACGTTGTGGAGCGGCTTGAGGCTATTGCTGGCGGCCAGGACCTCCAGGTAGCTTTTGACCTCTATGTCGTAGCCATCGATGATGGTCGGGTACACGGAGCGCAGCATGTTCGTGGTGTGAGGATCGATAGTGATCACGGTTCGGACACCATGCTCCTTCAGCAGGTTGTAGACCCGCTGGGCCTGTATGCGAAAGGCGTTGTCCGCGCCCAAGTCGTATGCGAGAGCGCCGGCGTAAAGCTCTTTCTTGTACAGGTAGCCGAACTCCACTCCCGCCTGCTTCAACAGCATGGCGATGTTGCGGATTATCTGCCTGTAGCGTTTTACGTTAGCCCTCGAGGGAATGGCGATGAACGCCGACACGTTGAATATCCTGTTGAAGAACCTGCCTACACCCACGAACTTGCCGAGAAAAGAATCCTCTATGAGCCCCATATTCTTCACTGCGGCAACCATGTAGGGCAGCAACTGGTACATCGAACCGGTGTAGATTACTGTCTCGCCGCCTTCGGGGATATCGAGCCCCTCGGCCCACATGATGGCCTTCCTGAGCGAGATGGGAAATACAGTTTTCCTCTTCTTGAGATTGTCCACCATGAGTCCGATCACATTGCCGGTGGGAAGAGGCATAAGGTTTCTCCTTCGCTAAAGCTTGAATATCTCTTTGCTGATGTAGCTGCGCAAGAATCTCACATTCTCAGCGATGTGCACGTCAGCCGTGCAGTTCACCTCGCACATCTTGCACAGCAGGCACTGATAGATGACCTGCT
>CAZYRH010000297.1:0-1195 GCA_964650395.1 uncultured Ignavibacteriales bacterium | reverse complement strand
GTATTGTCCGGATGGGTCGCCTATGGTGAAAAATCGCAGGAACTGGAAAGGAGGATGAGCCGTCTGATTCTTGGTACCGATGACGGCTGTGTTGTTTGCTCCAGTGGCACGTCTGCCCTTTACTTGGCCCTCTACGCCCTTGGCGTCGGGAACGGTGACGAGATTATTCTGCCCAGCTACATGTGCACTGCCGGGTTGAACGCCGTCATGATGATTGGCGCTGAACCTGTTATTGCCGATATCAACAAGGATAATCTTTCTTTTACTACTGATGAAGTTCGACGGTATGTTACAGGCCGGACAAAAGCGATTATTGTAGTCCACACTTACGGCATCCCGTGCGAATTGGGAAGTATTAGACAACAGGGGATTCCAATTATTGAAGACTGTTGCCAGGCGTTTGGCTCCAGCTTTGCTGACGGACAACCGGTTGGCTCCAAGGGAGATCTGGCTACTTTTTCCTTTTATGCCACTAAATTTGTAACCGGCGGCTATGGTGGGGCAGTGGTGGCAAAGAAGAGGGAGGATGTCGAAATCCTCCGCGATTACATAGACTTTGACTGCCCCAAGCAGTACAAGCCACGGTTCAATTTCCAGCTGTCTGACATTCAGGCAGCGCTTGTTCTAAGTCAGCTCGATAGACTGGATTGGTTTCTTGAACGTCGCAAACAGATCGGCGAACGGTATTGTGAGGTAATAAACCACGATGACAGGTTGCGATACGCCTTCCGGAACGACGCCTTCAATTACTTTAGATTTCTGGTGAACCTTCCCTCGGAAAACAATCTGTCGCGATGCAAACGTTACCTGGCGGATGCGGGTATCAGCAGTATCGTACCGCTGGAAAACTACGAGCTCTTACACAACTACCTGGGACTTGATCGCAGCCTCTATCCTGTGGCGGAGGAAGTGTCCCGGATCATACTATCACTTCCCATCTATCCCTGTCTCAGTGATCAGGATGTTGAATATATTGAAAAAGCATTGGCGAAGTGGGATTTCAGATGATTGTCTCAGCACACCAACCGGCCTATCTGCCTTGGTTAGGTTATTTTCATAAAATCATGTTGTCCGACGTCTTTGTCATCATGGACGACGTTCAGTTTGAAAAGAATTCCTTCATCAACAGGAACAGGATACTTTCCGGCGGGAAAGAGCTGATGCTGACTATACCTGTCCGATTGAAGGGTCATAC
>CAZYRH010000296.1:0-1201 GCA_964650395.1 uncultured Ignavibacteriales bacterium | reverse complement strand
GACATAAGCGATTATGCCATAGATTATTCTCTCAACGCTTTTAGTGTTATTAAATGCTCTCATGGGGATGATCCGTCGGCGAATCTCCTCCAGATAGCGTTCGATCGGATTAGAGGTTTTCAGCATGGTTCGGATGGGGTCAGAGTACTCCGGGTAGGTCAGACAGTATTCAAACTTCTTGAGGAAAGCTCTCACCGCTTTCGGCTCTTTCTCCGCCCAGGTGTGGGTGAACTCACGCAATCGCTTTCTGGCTTGTGTCTCGGTTGGTGACTGAAAGATATGCAAGGCATCGGCGATGATGCGATGGCGGTGCCGTTTGTTGACCAGATGAGCCCCCAGGTCCATGGCCTTGTGAAACGTGCACAACTGGTGCTTGACCCGAGGATACAATCCCTGGATGGCCTTGACCAGACCAGGGGCACCATCCGAGACGATCACCTCCAACTGGCTCCCGCCAAGTCCACGCTGCTTCAGATCAGATAAAAACCCCCACCACCACGACTCCGATTCACTGCTGGCCACCTGAAAACCCAACAGCTCCTGGCTCCCATCAAGGCGGACCCCCAAGGCCACCAGCAACACCTTCTTGGCCTTCACCGGCTTGCTGAGCGTGATCCACAGCCCATCCAAGTACACAAAACGGTACTCGTCGCCAAACTGTCGACGATGAAACTGCTGCCCCCCCTGATCAAGCTCGCGGACGATATTCGACACTGTCTGGGGGCTGATCTCGGCTCCAAACAAGCTCTGACACAACCGACGCACCTTCCGGGTCGCGTGACCCAGTAAAAACGCCTCCAGCAGCACCCGATCTACCGCCCGCTGACGACGACGGTACTTCTCCAAACACAACGGCTGAAAATCCCCTTCACGAACACGCGGCACCACCAAACCCTCCAGCCACCCGTAACTGGTCAACAAGTCACGAGCATAGCTGCCATTGCGATATCCCCGACGCTTAACGCTGCGTTGATAACAACTACAGCCAAGCCGGTGGCTCACCTCAACCCGCATGAAACTCTCCAACCGCTGCTTAACAAACTGCTTCGTCTCCCCCTGCAATATGTCCCACATCCCCTTGACACCAAGCCAACGACTCACTAAGTTCTTCTGTGAGAAATCCATTTCTCGCATCGGGCATATCCTCCTTTCGTAAATCCCTTAAGTGGATAGGCCCTAATTCTTTATCAAAAAAACCGAA
>CAZYRH010000295.1:0-1217 GCA_964650395.1 uncultured Ignavibacteriales bacterium | reverse complement strand
TGATCTTGCCCCAATAAAGTGGACACTGAACGAAGGTCGTAGTAGATTGATCTTAGGAGGTGTTTATGATGTTGCGGTGTCATTTTGATCGAGATTTCAAGCTCAATGCGGTGCAACTGCTGGAGAATTCTGACTTGCCATTGGTGCAGGTAGCTCGCAGTCTGGGTGTTCATGACAGTATGCTTCGTCGTTGGCGCAATCAGGTTCGAGCATTGGGTTCAGCGGCGTTTGATGACTCGGGTCGGGCGGAGCGTTCGGAGGTGGTTCGGTTGCGGCGGGAGAACCGGCGTTTACGGCGTGAGTTGGAGATGGTAAAAAAAACGGTTGTCTTGTTGGAGCGAATCGCGAAGTGAGGTACCGAGCCATCGCGGGGCAAGCCGAGGTTTATCCGGTGCGGTCATTGTGTCGTGTGCTGGGTGTTTCCAGCAGCGGCTATTACGCCTGGCGTGATCGTCCGGCCAGTTTACGATCACAGGAGAACGAGCGATTGGTGCGGGCTATGCGTGAGATTCATCGAGAGGTTGATCCGTCCTATGGTTCCCCTCGGATGCATGCTGAGTTGTTGGCTGATGGGTTTGTCTGCGGTCGTCATCGGGTGGCTCGTCTGATGCGTCAGGATGGTTTGGTGGCTCGTACAACGGTTCGCTTCCGTCGGTTGACCAAGGCAGGTAAGCGAGAACCGGCGGCGCCCAACATCCTTGATCGTCAGTTTGCTGTGACCGTTCCCAACCGGGTCTGGGCATCCGATATTACCTACATTCCGACAGCCCAGGGTCATTTGTACCTTGCTGTTGTTCTTGATCTGTACAGTCGCCAGGTGGTGGGCTGGGCGATGAAAAACCGTTTGGGCGCGGAGTTGGTGACAACGGCCCTGCGGCAGGCGTTACAGCGGCGATCGGTTGAACCCGGACTGATACATCACAGTGACCGGGACGGTCTCTACGCCAGTGCGGCGTATAAACATCTTCTGGCCGAACACGCCATGATCAGCAGTATGAGTCGCAAGGGCAACTGTTACGACAACGCCTGCGTGGAGTCATTCTTTGCCACCTTGAAGACTGAATTGGTTGCTTTCGAGCGCTTTGAAAGTCGCGACCAGGCTCGCCAGAAGCTTTTTGCTTGGATTGAAACTAAGTACAACCGGACCCGACGCCACTCGACGCTAGGTCAGATTAGCCCTGTTGACTATGAACGAAAAAAACAACATGCTTAGAAAA
>CAZYRH010000294.1:0-1224 GCA_964650395.1 uncultured Ignavibacteriales bacterium | reverse complement strand
CTTCGACTCAGCTCACCTATGAAAAGGTCGCTGTCAATGTTTTTTTCTTTCCGTACGGTTACGACTCACCTATTCGGGCCGATCTGCCCATGATTTTTTACCTCGAGCCGGCGCCTAATCAGGATGACGGTACCAAATACCAGAGCGAAGTCCGGGCCGACCAGCTCGATCACCGGTACGGAAGTTGTTACTGACCGCTTTTAGCGGTAATATGGTCTGGCTTCCATCCAGACATGATATATTATTCGTGCCAGAGCATGAGCCACAGCCACTCGTGCCTTGGCCACCGACGAACGATAACAAAGACGATAATACATACGCTTGAGATAATCGCTGTGCCGCACCGCATGCGGTACCGCCTGAAGCAAGAGCCAGCGCAAGGTCGGGGAACCCTGTTTCGTAATCGAACCATGGTGCACTCTTTCGGCTGATTGACGGTACCCCGGAATTAAACCGGTATAGGAAGCGAAAGCCTTAACGCTGCGGAAACGATCCATCCGACCGACAATCGCGCGAATAGCCAGAGCCGTAAAATAACCAATCCCATCAATGGTACACAGATTGTCGACAATCGAGTCAGCTTGACCAATTTGCTCGATCTCCTTATCCAGAACCGATATCTGTGACGATAGCAGATCGCTGGTCACCAGGTTAGTGTCAACCATCCGACGGAGCGGGGACGACAACTCAAGTGAGTCAATCTCGGCTCGACCTCCCTTACCAAAGGGGTCAGAGGACATAACCCGGCATCCCTCGCGATTGAGCAAACCGAGAATACGATTCTTCAAGCGGGTGCGATCCCGCACTAAACGAATCCGATGCTGGATTAAACACCGCCACTCTTGAATATGATGCTCCGGAATGTATACCTCAGGCAAGTATCCCACCCGAAGAAGATCGGCCAGGATACGTGCATCAATACGATCGTTCTTCAAACGCGACTCCGCAATCAAACGTACCTTACCAGGATTCGCCAAATGAATTGAACCGGCGTATGGTTGTAACTGATCGATGAACCAATAGCTGTTCTCCAGGGGCTCTAACACTACCTGATGACGGACTGCTAAACTCGAAGCAAACTCTAATACAGAATCGGCATCGGTAGAACGACTACCATGTTTGACGACTTCACCGGACGGATACATCATTACAAAATCAAACTTTCGCTTGTGAAGATCGATCCCAACATAAGTATTACTCTTAACCATGGTCGAGTTCCTTTCT
>CAZYRH010000293.1:0-1228 GCA_964650395.1 uncultured Ignavibacteriales bacterium | reverse complement strand
GATACTGTCAAAAAAGAACGACCAGCGGTAGCGGTTGAGGCAACGATTGTTAGACTTTCTAATGAAGAAATCGTTAAAACGTACACAGGTACTCTTGAGGGAGAAAAGCAGACAGTCATCCGCGCCAAAATTGCGGAGGCAGTTGAGATGGTCCATGTCCACGAGGGGCAGAGTGTCAAGGCCAACCAGGTATTTATTTCTCTCGACAAGTCCGGGCCCAGTTCGCAGTATCAGCAAGAGCGTTCACTTTATGAAAACGCAAAGAAGAACTACAAGAAAATGGAGTACCTGTTCGGAGAGGGAGCGGTCAGTGAATCGCAGTTTGATGCCGCTAAAACTCAGTACGAGGTTAATAAGGCTGGTTTCGAGGCCGCCGCGCAACTGGTGGAAGTGCAGTCGCCCATTGATGGTGTGGTTACCTCCCTGAAGGTCTCCAAAGGCGATTTTCTCGGTCCCGGCCAGGAACTGGCAACGGTCGCCACGGTCGATAGGCTCCGCGTAAAGTTTGGCGTCAACGCCGCCGACATCGGGTCGGTGGCACCGGGGACCGTGGTTACTGTTTCTTCCGGAGGTGCAACTCAGACGGTCGAGGGAATAGTACAGTCGGTGGCCCGGTCGGCTGACCCGATCACCAGGACCTTCCAGGTTGAGGTAGTGTTTGACAATCGTGAAGGCGCGTTCAGGCCGGGCGAATTCGTTCGAGTCAATCTGCCGCTGAAGCAGTTGACGGAAGTTGTGATCATTCCGCGGGAGGCGGTGATCACTCGTCGCGGAGGTTCCGTTGTTTTCGTTGTCTTAAATAGTCAAGCTCATGACAGGGAAGTGACTATCGGCGCCGAGTTTGATGGCCGTGTCGCGGTGCCCTCGGGTCTTTCTCCGGGCGATACACTGGTGACACTCGGTCAGGACTATTTGCAGGACGGGACTAAGGTTATTATCACTGATATATTCGAAGGCGAGCAATGAAGCTGGCGGACATATCGATCAAGCGTCCCGTCTTTGCCACCATGATGATCGGCGCTCTTGTGGTTTTAGGGGTCTTTTCCTATACGGAGCTGTCGGTCGATCTCCTTCCTGAAATGGACTTCCCAATTGCGACAGTTGTCACCGTCTATCCCGGCGCCTCGGCAGAGACGATAGAGAGTGAGGTGACCAAGAAGATCGAGGATGCCGTCAATGAGGTTTCTGGAATCCGCCATATTACCTCGCGATCACTGGAAGGCTACTC
>CAZYRH010000292.1:0-1248 GCA_964650395.1 uncultured Ignavibacteriales bacterium | reverse complement strand
TGACGATAGACGTTACCGAGTCGGGCAACCAGCCGCCTCTGCTTGATCCGATTGGAGCGCAGAGTACAACCGAGGGAGTGAACTTAAACTTTGGGGTCAGCGCCACTGATGTTGAGAGCATCCCCAGCCTGACGACTTCCACTCTGCCCGCCGGGGCGACGTTTGCAGATAATCTTAACGGGACGGGTGACTTTGACTGGACGCCGGACTATGACCAGAGCGGGAGTTACGATGTAACTTTCTATGCCACCGATGATTCCTCGGCAGTCGACAGTGAGATTGTGACGATCACAGTCAATGAGTCGGGCAACCAGCCGCCTCTGCTTGATCCGATTGGGGCGCAGAGTACAACCGAGGGAGTGAACTTAAACTTCGGGGTATCGGCCAGCGATGTCGAGAGCATCCCCAGCCTGACGACTTCCACTCTGCCCGCCGGGGCGACGTTTGCAGATAATCTTAACGGGACGGGTGACTTTGACTGGACGCCGGACTATGACCAGAGCGGGAGTTACGATGTAACTTTCTATGCCACCGATGATTCCTCGGCAGTCGACAGTGAGATTGTGACGATCACAGTCAATGAGTCGGGCAACCAGCCGCCGGAGCTTGATCCGATTGGAGCGCAGAGTACAACCGAGGGAGTGAACTTAAACTTCGGGGTCAGCGCCACTGATGTTGAAAGCATACCCAGCCTGACGACTTCCACTCTGCCCGCCGGGGCGACGTTTGCAGATAATCTTAACGGGACAGGTGACTTTGACTGGACGCCGGATTTAACACAGTCGGGGACATATTATGTAACCTTCTATGCTACTGATGATTCCTCGGCGGTCGATTCGGAGATAGTGGCGATAGATGTTACCGAGTCGGGCAACCAGACGCCTCTGCTTGATCCGATTGGGGCGCAGAGTACAACCGAGGGAGTGAACTTAAACTTCGGGGTATCGGCCAGCGATGTCGAGAGCATCCCCAGCCTGACGACTTCCACTCTGCCCGCCGGGGCGACGTTTGCAGATAATCTTAACGGGACGGGTGACTTTGACTGGACGCCGGACTATGACCAGAGCGGGACGTATTACGTCACCTTTTACGCTACTGATGATTCCTCGGCGGTGGATTCGGAGATAGTGACGATAGACGTTACCGAGTCGGGCAACCAGCCGCCTCTGCTTGATCCGATTGGGGCGCAGAGCACTACCGAGGGAGTGAACTTAAACTTCGGGGTCAGCGCCACTGATGTTGAGAGCA
>CAZYRH010000291.1:0-1296 GCA_964650395.1 uncultured Ignavibacteriales bacterium | reverse complement strand
AAGGCCAGTATAGGACTTACCCTTTGGCATGTAGACGGCCATAACTTCATCAATGGTATCGCCTTGTCTATCAACGAAATGACCATATCTCATCATAAACGCCATAGGCCGCTTACGTTCTTGGGAGACAGGTCGAAAGTGTTTTTGGAGTAAAGTGAGGCTTCGCTGCCCGGCGATACGGAGAGCAGCTATGCCACCTTCGCCCGGCGGGGTAATGATAGCGACAATAGTGTCATGATCGTGATCGGCAGTCAGCTTTTTTTTTTCACGGTCTTGCGTCTCAAGCCGTTTTGACTTCGGGGTTCTTTCTCCGTTTGAATATGACGTAATCCAAGAGAGAGAACACGGAGAAACATGTCCAGTATAAGACCAGCCCGGCGGGAAACTTGTACAGCAGCCACCCCATGAAGAACGGGAATATATACATGAACATTTTGTTCTGCTGGGTAGTACTGACCATGGTGAATTTCTGCGAGATAAATTGCGTCGCTACCATAACTACCACGAGAATAATATACGGATCGGTCAACCCCGATGCTCCGCGCGATAGGTCGGTGATAAACCATACAAAGGGAGCATCGCGCAACAGGATGGTTGAGCGGAAGACAGAAAAAAGGGCAAAAAACAGCGGCATCTGAGGCAGCATCGGCAGACAACCCGACATCGGGTTAACACCATGCGCTTTGTACATCTTCATCATCTCAGCATTGAGCGCCTGGGGGTTCTTCTTATGTTTTTTCTTCATCTCCTCAATTTTCGGCTGAAGCTCTTTCATTGCGTTCATCGATTTGAAAGACTTCATCGAAAGTGGGAGCGTGACGAGCTTTACCAGTAAAGCGAAAAGAATGATCACCGCCCCATAATTCGGTATAACATAATGCATCCTCGGCAACAGCCAGATAATACCCAGAGCAAACGGTTTAATTATCCAGCCAATGAAGGGCGTAGTGCCTATGTCCAGCATATCTTCAAGGTCTACACCGTACCTTGACATGATGGTGTAATCGAGGGGCCCGACAAAAACGGTGAAGCTGTCTGCGAGCGTACTTACGTTAGCGAACGGCATGATGAGACCGACAGTTATGTGACGTTCTTCAATCCGACCGGAAGGCGTTGATACTTTCCGTTTTTCGCCTAGTGCAAAGGTGCCGTCAGCGGTTCTGTTTCTCGGAATGAGCACAGCTGCAAAATACTTGGATCTGACCCCACCCCAAGAGGTATAGCCGGGCAAAGACTGGTTAAGTCGGTCGTCCTCAAAGTCGTCAAGCTTCTCACGGGAACCGGACATCATAGCCA
>CAZYRH010000290.1:0-1301 GCA_964650395.1 uncultured Ignavibacteriales bacterium | reverse complement strand
TGCAACGGCTGCATGCTATGTGCAAGAGAATGCCCGCAGAACGCCATTGAGGGCGAACGAAAGAAGCCCCATAAGATACAAACTGACCTGTGCATCAAGTGCGGTATCTGTCGAGATGTGTGCAATCAGGATGCGGTTTTGGTGAGATGAAATTGCTCGCGCAGTTCCGGCGCCAGCTTGGAAAGCACAGGGTATGTGACCTGACATGACGCTGAGAGAGCTCGCAGATCTTCTGGAAGCTGAGGTGATCTCCGGCGAGCAGCATCTGGATGAAGAATTCAAATGCGCCGGGGCATCGGATCTCATGAGCGACGTTTTGGCATTCGGCGAGTCGGGAGTCGTCCTGTTGACCGGATTGGCAAACACCCAGTCCATACGGACCGCCGACATAATTGAAGCTAAGGCTATCGTTTATGTACGGGGCAAGAAGCCCAATAAAGAAGGAATCGCATTGGCTCAGGAGAGAGACATTCCCATACTGTCGACGAGATTCTTCATGTACAAGGCGTGCGGTTTGCTTTACAGCCGGAAGGTAAGCGGAGTAAGAAATCAGTAACGAATCGAACTGTATAATGGTTTCTCGTCACGATCTTTCACATGCTTTTAGAATCAAGGGAAGGAATTTCTCCAAGGCTGGCTCCGTGTCAATTGACATCAAGGAGATTCTCCGGGAGCTCGGTATCGATCCGGCCATCGTCCGGCGTGCGGCCATCGCTGCATACGAAGCCGAGATGAACGTTGTGATGTACGCCGATAAAGGCGAGATGATTCTCAGGCTTAATCCCAAGGCGATCCGGATCACGTTGGAAGACGAAGGGCCTGGTATCGAAGACATTGAGATGGCCATGCAGGAAGGTTACTCCACCGCTACTGAGGAGATACGGGAGATGGGATTTGGCGCCGGCATGGGCCTGCCCAACATAAAGAAGAATGCGGACGTGTTCGAGTTGAAGTCCACGGTCGGGAAAGGCACCTCGTATAATATCATCATCTACCTGAATTCGACGGGGAAAACATGAGCCGGTACTTTCACTCTGTCAGCGTCGATACGGACAAATGTGATGGACGGAGGAGATGCATGCGGGTATGCCCCACTCAGGCCATTCGGATCAAGAACGGAAAGGCCGTCATCCTGGAAGAAAAATGCATAGATTGCGGAGAGTGCATCACGGCTTGTCCGAATGAAGCTATCGTGGCGTTGACCGATCCCATTGGTGAACTGAACAGGTTCAAGTACACGGTGGCTATCCCTTCCCCAGCACTGTACGCCCAGTTCGGCAGGTCCATCCTGCCGGACAAGA
>CAZYRH010000289.1:0-1305 GCA_964650395.1 uncultured Ignavibacteriales bacterium | reverse complement strand
CTGGAGGATTCCAAGCGGACCTGGAAGCTCTGTGTTCACTGTGATGGAATGCTAGTCCATGAGACAAGTCTGCCGGCGGAATACGACAATTTGCATAGTTACTTAAAGGGTCGGTATCCTGATTGTGAGATACAGCTCATGTATGAAGCCGGTTTCAGCGGTTTCTGGCTTCATGATGCTCTAATGGCGGACGGGATTGATTGTGTGGTCACGCCGCCAAACAAGGTAACCCAGGAGAAGGTGAACCGAGTTAAGACGGACAAGATTGATGCTCGCCGTCTGGCCGTGAATCTTGAGAATAACGATTATGTAAGTTGTCATGTTCCCGATTCAGAGCGTCGTGAGGACCGTCAGATCAGCCGGACATTAAATCAGATTCAGAGGAAGATCACCTCGACCAAGAACCAGATTCGCAAGTTTTTGGATTTTCATGGACTTAACGGTGACATGCCCGCGGGAGCCTGGAGTTCTCGTCACTACCAGTCTGTGAAGCAATTGAGGCTGGGCAGGTCTTTGCAGGTTTGTTTGGATGCCAACCTGAAGGTACTGGAAAATCTTGAGGCGATCCGAGTCGAGTTGTTGGCCGAACTGAAGGAATTGTGCGCCAAGGATCGTTATCGCCAGGCGGTTGAACTCAAGCAGAATTGTCCCGGCGTTGGCTGGCTTTCGGCTATTCGCTTTACTCTGGAGTGGGGAAAGATGTCTCGTTTTGAAACCGGTAAGCATATGGCTTCCTTCGCCGGTCTGACCAGCTGTGAATACTCCACCGGCGACACGGTCCATCGTGGTCGAATAACGGGTCAAAGTAATGGCTATGTGCGGGCCTGGTTGGTTCAATGCGCCTGGCAGGCGATCCGTTCGGATCCGGTGTTGCTTGCGAAGTTCCGGGATGTTTGGACGAATTCGGGGAGTAAGAAGAAAGCGATTGTGGCGGTGGCTCGCAAACTGGGGGTAAGGATGCGGGCGATAGAATTAACCCAACAGCGCTATTGTATTGGTGTTATTGAATAAACGAGCATTAGGAGCAGAGCTTGGATTGAGAATTCAGAAAATGTCTTCACGAAAATAATTCGGGAGAAGGTGTATGACGTGAGGTTGTCTGTGCTTCGAGCACGTTTTATGAGTATGTTGACACCATTTCCGACTTTCCGAATGGGTAACATGTGGGAAAACCACGAATAGCAGATTGTAAAGACATTTATTGAAATTCCTATCCGAAACTCTACAAAACGAAAAATATGAAAAAGGACTGCCTCACGCAAAATCACCCTTGACTTTTATCATAGCAGACAGCCTCTGGACATC
>CAZYRH010000288.1:0-1327 GCA_964650395.1 uncultured Ignavibacteriales bacterium | reverse complement strand
GGTAATATCTTTAAGAGTGTGTAAAAGACAAAAGGTGTATCCTAAGGTTTTCAACAACTTAAACAAGGAGACACCTAATGCCTTACAGAGAACTTGATTTTGACAGGCACAACTTGGTCTTAGCCATGAGTGAGGTCAAGGATTTATTTCGGATGCATTTTGAGCAGGGCTGCCGCTATGTGGCTAAGCGCTTTTATGAGAAGGCGTTGGCCGTTGATTTTGACCGTTTTGTGAATGCTTCTCGTCACGAGCGGACATCTCGGCGGCGGGGGTACCGCAACGGGCACCGTTCACGGAGTCTTTTGACGACGGTTGGCGCCCTGGACATCCGGGTGCCTTGGGATCGGGAAGGCAAGTTTCAGCCGGGGCTTTTCAAGCGGTACCGGCGTGTGGATGGTTCCCTGGAGGAGACGATCCGGGCGATGTTTCTTCGGGGTGTATCAACCAGGAAGGTGGGCGAGATTCTTGATGTGCTGTGCGGAGAGCGGCTTTCGGCCAGCAAGGTTTCCACAGTGGTAAGAGAGCTCGATCAGGCCGTTATCGACTTTGCCAACAGTCCGATCAACGATGATTTTCTGTTTTTGTTTGTGGATGCCCTGACGGTGAAGATTCGTTTTGAGTTGAAAGCGAAGAAGGTCAAGCTGTTGGTGGCCTATGGTATCAAGACTGACGGCAGCCGGGAGCTCATCAGCTTCCAGCGAGCTAATTCGGAGTCAACAGCTTGTTGGAAAGCCTTTTTAGAGAACCTGAAGGTTCGTGGATTGGTTGGCGGTGATCTCAAACTGATTATCATGGATGGCGGCGCCGGATTGTGGGCAGCGGCCCAGGAGGTCTATCCCCTGGTTGAACATCAACTCTGCTGGGTCCATAAGCTGCGTAACGTCGCCAAATACTGCCCTAAGAGATACCAAGCCGAGTGCGTCTCTCAGGCGGCCCAGATCATGTATGCCTCATCTTCGACAATAGCCGCCAAACGTTTCCGAGCCTGGAAGAAACAATGGCAGAGCAAGATTCCCAAAGCGGTCAACTGCCTGGAGAAAGACTTTGACAAACTGATACCGGTCTTTCAGTTTCCCGAACCGTTACGTAAGATAATCCGTACCACCAACGTCATTGAACGCTGTTTCCGGGAGGTCAGACGACGACTGAAGGTGATGGGATATTTCCAGAACTCCAAAAGTTGCGATCGCATCATCTACGCCATTTTCAACTACTTTAATACCAAATGGACGCGAAGCACGGAGAAGATCAAAGCCATCAAAGATGTAACTGACGAAGCGGCTTAATTTATGGGTACACCTTTTTACACATTTTTCTGGACATTACG
>CAZYRH010000287.1:0-1329 GCA_964650395.1 uncultured Ignavibacteriales bacterium | reverse complement strand
TACCTAAGAGTTGAGCCTCTGGGTCAAGGGTTGTAAATTGCTTGAATTCAAACCTCGAACAGAGAACCCTTAACGACGGAGGCTCAGATGAGAAATTACAACAGAAACAGCAGAAAGGACAGCGAAATTTTTGTTGGGATTGACGTTCATCGTCGGTTTTGGCACGTGACTGTTCTTCATTTGGGAGTGGAGTTGTTCAGCGGCAACATTCCCGGTAATTGGGAGAGTTTGAGACAGCTTCTTACCCGGTACCGTAAGGCTCGTATTTCAGTGGTTTACGAGGCTGGTTTTTCAGGTTTTTGGCTGTACGACCGGTTGGTTGAGTGGGGTGCTGAGTGCCTTGTGACACCGCCGAGTTTGCTTCCGTCTGAGTACGGCAACCGAGTAAAGACCGACAGGCGTGACAGTCGGAAGCTGGCCTATTTGCTTTGGAAGGGGATGCTCAAGGCGGTTTGGGTGCCGGATAAGCAATCCCGTTACCATCGCCAGGTGATCCGTCGTCGCCGTCAGTTGGTACAGGATCGGATACGGATTCAGCATCGGATCAAGAGCGAGTTGTACTGTTATGGGATCGATCTTGACACAAGCCAGGGTCCGTGGAGTCGGGTTTATGTAAGCAACTTGTGGCGGTTACGTTTCGGCGATCGCTGGATGGATGAGAGTTTTCAACGGTTGCTGGAGGAGTATGAGTTTCTCAGCGAGCAGGTACGTCGGCAGACCCGTCTTCTGAAGGAACTTGCGGCCACTGATCGGTACCGAGACCAAGTGGCGTTGTTGTGCAGTGCCTGTGGGATAGGGGTGATTACGGCAATGGAGTACTTATTGGAGCTGGGTGATATCGGTCGGTTTCGACAGGGTGAGAAGCTGGCGGCGTATGTTGGTTTGACGCCGTCGCAGTATTCCAGCGGTGAGAGAGTGCGGATGGGGCGTATTACCGGCATTGGCAAGAGCCATCTGCGCGGGAGTTTGGTAGAGGTTGCCTGGGTGGCGATTCGTAAGGACCCGGGGATGTATGAGATTTACCAGCGGATCAAAAGGAGAGCCGGCTCGAAACGAGCCATCGTGGCGGTAGCCCGGCGGATGTTATTGATTGCCCGCCGGATGCTTCTGGATGGTGTGCCCTACCGGATCGGCACGGCGGCATAGATTAGAAAGTTGATTTCAAAACCGTGAAATCACGAGGGAAGAGGACGGCGTCGTCAGGTCTGTCGGCTCTGCCGGATTTCGATCCTGGCAATTGACCACGCAAAGCAAGATTGCCGCCTCTTTCGTGAAGACCTCGGATTGATTACATGTGGCTCTGGCACGCCGGAGACCACGAATAGCAGA
>CAZYRH010000286.1:0-1378 GCA_964650395.1 uncultured Ignavibacteriales bacterium | reverse complement strand
CAAGCGATGCAAGAATCAGGGTCCACATACCAAGGGGTCCCGACCACCCGCTGGTTGCCACGACCGATAAAGCCCAGCGCCGATGCGCCCACAATCTCGTCGCATACGCGGACGCACAACCCGCACAGCACGCAGTTGCTCGGCTCGCCGATGGTCTTGAAACGCGACTTTTCCACGCCCAGCGAAGCCGCAATCTCCTGTACCTTCTTGACCTCGGGACACCTGGCCAGGAGAAGTTCGGCCATCAACCTGCGGTGCTGAAGTACTTCTTCGGTGTCGGTCAGAATTTCAAGGCCTTCACTGGCGGGAAAGTTGCAGGAGGTCACCAGCTTGGTACGCTTGCCACGCTTCACCTCCACAACGCACATACGGCAGACACCGTAGGGCTCCAGACCGTCCATATGGCACAAGGTGGGAACATTGATGCCGATATCCCGTATGGGCTTCAGAATCGGTTCCCGATCTTCTGCCTTGACCTCGTGTCCGTTTATCTTAATTGCTACTAGTGGCATGTTCTTCTCCATTTGCCTTTAGTTTGTATCTGCAATGAAAATGAGCAATTGACGTGCCGCTTCCTGGTGAGATAGGTAAACGCTTGGAAACAAAGAGATAACAGCCCTGCGGGATGGCCCTGTAAACGTTGGGGTAGTGTTAATTGCCGAAATATTCTACGGCACTGTCGCGATCTTCACACACCCGCTCAGTCCGGGCCGGTTGGTTCTGCCAAACACCAAGGTGGGAGGCTGGAGCGACATCCAGGACAGAACCTGGTCGACTTCACATCTGTCTGAGCCAGGCTGTTGGAGGGGTACATCACACAGTTGCGGTCCAAGCAGTGGGTGAGGCCCAGCATGTGCCCCACCTCGTGGATAGCCTCCTTTTCCACCCGTGATAGGAGCACCATCGTGTCGGCAGGACGCCCGTGGAATTCCTCGTGTAGGCGGAAGGCGGAAATCACTGCGCTGCGGCCCCCGAGCCTGGCCTCCCCAAAGACGAAGGTCAGCACAGGAATGGCTAGGTCGGCGTTAGTGATACCGAGGATCCACTGGTCTGGTTGGGGGAACCTGCTCTCCAGCCAGTCAAGTATTTCCAGGGAATTGTATTGATCTCGTGAGGCATCCAGGGCAAATTCGGGCCGCGGCTCGGGAGAAAGGATCTCGCAGTTCAACTCGAAGCTGGATTGGATGGCGGAGCAAACTCTCTCCTCCGCATCGTCGGGAGTGTCTCCAAGAGAGACGATGCAGAGCTTGCTTGGAGGTTCGCACGGTGGCATCAGTGGCTGGGTTCTGTCAGTGTCAATCTTGAGGCCTGGACAGGCCGTAATTCTTGATCTTGTTGTACAGCGTGGCCCTGTCGATCTCAAGCAGATGGGCGGAGC
>CAZYRH010000285.1:0-1399 GCA_964650395.1 uncultured Ignavibacteriales bacterium | reverse complement strand
CTTTCGCAGGAATGACGGGTAAGGTCTTTGAAGTTTAATCTTTGATGTCCGATTAGTATGAGGGCTTTCCAAAATGAACGTCGTTTTTTACTTTCGTCCGTCTGTGGCGGGCTCCATTCGAAACTCGATCTATGGGGCACGGAACCCAACCTGCGGGACTAAAACCCGCCATGGCAGTTAGTCCCCGATGGTCATGGCCTATTCATCAACGCGGCGTCGGGGGACCCGGTTGATGCGGCAGAGTTATGGGCTCTTTTTTCAGTTTCTCTGAGATGTATTCGATAGCTCGCTCGAGCTGGTCGTCGTATCCGCGCGCCAAACGGCTGGGTGAGTTTTCGACCACGATGTCCGGATCGACCCCATGGTTCTCCATGATCCATTTCCCTTCGAGGTTGTAGATACTGAACTCGGGTGCCGTGTAGTAACCGCCGTCGACGAGAGGGCGATAGCCACGAATCCCAATGACACCACCCCAGGAACGCTTGCCTATGAGTGGGCCAAGGCCGTATTCACGGAAGAAATAGGGGAAATAATCACCATCGGAGCAGGAGAACTGATTCAACAGGGTGACCATGTGACCGTGAATTCCGGTTCCCGGCATAGGGCCCTCCACAAAGGTGCGGGAACCACCCATGGCTACCACTTTCCGTCTCAGCCGTTCCAGTATGAGCCCTGAGACCCAACCGCCTCCGTTGTAGCGAACGTCGATAATCAGTCCCGGTTTGCGCAGTTGATGGTAGAACATCTTGGTGAACCGCACCAGCCCATAGCTATCCATGTCAGGTATGTGCACGTATCCGATCTGCCCGTTGGACGCGGAGTCGACATATTGCTGCCGGTGTTCCACCCAGTTGTAGTACCGGAGCGCTTCCTCGGAAGCAATCGGTTTAACGGTTATCTGGCGTGCGCCCTCCAAAGTTGGTGAGCTGTTAACCGTCAGGGTGATCGTTTTGCCGACAGTGTTTTCCGTCAGCGAATAGGGATTGACATTGGCAGTTATCTCCTGGCCATTAATGGCCAAAAGATAATCTCCTTCTTTGACCTCAATACCCGGCTCAAGCAGCGGTGACCGCAAGTTATCATCCCAATTCTCGCCTTGGAGGATGCGAGCGATGCGGATGCGGTTGTTCTGGTGGTCAACCCCGAAGTTAATCCCCAACAAGCCAACCTTGCTTTTAGGAATTTTTGGCTTATCTCCCCCGCCGACATAGGTGTGTGAACAGCACAGCTCGCCGATCATTTCACCGATTATGTACGTGAGATCAAAGCGATTATTCACATAAGGCAACAGCACGTTGTATCGCTCGTACATCTTGTTCCAGTCGACCCCGTGCATGTTTTCGTCATAGAAGAAATCGCGCTCCATGCGCCAGACTTCATCGAACATCTGCCGATACTC
>CAZYRH010000284.1:0-1434 GCA_964650395.1 uncultured Ignavibacteriales bacterium | reverse complement strand
AAATCCAGTTTGATCATCAGGCCGTCGCGGCCAATTCTGATGGTAGTAAAATTGTGCACCCGCAAAAGCGGAGAAAGGACCGATATTTCATACTCCAGCCGCTCGAATTCATCCGGTGAGAGCGGCGGAAAACGTGGGTCTTCAAAGGCTGCCGCCGCCGCCATTTCGGCTACTGTCTGATAGAGCGGTTGGTAGCCTTTTATCTGTCCGATGCAGCCGCACAGGTCACCCTTGATTTTGAGTGTGACAAATGCCCCCTTCTTATCTTCAAGACTGGCAATGTGGGGCGCAATGTAGGTTTCCCCGGACAGCCTTGCCTTTATAGCGTCGTGAGCTATTTCGAAAAGCTTTTGTCTGTCTTCGTCTGATATCCCAGCAGTGCTCTTCGAGGTCGTTTGGGGAGAACCGATAACCGAGCTGGTTGTAGAGGCCGTTTTTTCTATGACAATTGCCACCGACAGATACCCGACCACTTCATTGAAATCGCCGGTTGTCTCGCCGGAGGTCGTATAGTGAAGAAACTGTACCCGAGTTCCTCCCAGCCTTTTAGCAGCTATCATTGTCGCTGCCATTGGTCCCCCGCCACAAGCTTCACCTTTGCCGGAATTGAGGGTCTGCAAGAGCAAGTCAGGATCATTTTTTTCAACAGCCGTTTGGATGGCACCATCGAGCCGCCGAGCCACTTTTTCCGAATGAAAGTGAGAGAGATCGCTGGAAGCAACAATCAAGCTGTTCGTTCCTTTGAGCGCAGCGGACAGTGTTTCGCCCAACGACCTGATCGAATCCTCTTCTTGGTCACCCATTACAATCGCCACAAGTTTGAACTGGCCCAAGACAACCTGCAGAAAGGGAAGCTGCACCTCCAACGAATGTTCTCCCCGGGTTGATCCGCTGGCGTGACCCATCTTCGAGAAATAAACCGACGGGTGGATTGAAGCAATCCTTTCAGAAAGCTGCTTCTCTATCTCCACGACCCCAAGTGGGGTTTCGTAACCGTCGCCGCCGTAGACTGACGAACCTTTGAAAAAGACTGTATGAGATGGAGACACCACCACCACCGTGTCATACTGCTCTCCCTCCAGCAGCTTGTACGCTTTCGCTGCTGTGCGTCCCGAATAAAGATAACCGGCATGGGGTACAATCAGGGCGATTGGGCGACCGCTTAAGGGAACTTTGTCAACCCCGGCATATAGGTCAGCAATAGCCTTACTCAGCTCTACGGCGCTGGAAGGATAAAACAACCCGGCCACAGACGGCTTCCTGATTTCAGTATGCTCTTTCTCCATAGAAACGATCAATATGAATGGAGGTCACATTCAACAGCTTAAGTTTAACGCTATCGGCTCCAAAAGTCAAACACCTCTTTGTGCTTGCCTCACTTCTTTCCTGTCAAGCTAATTGTGTAAATTTAGTATCAGGCATATCCGGTTGTTG
>CAZYRH010000283.1:0-1435 GCA_964650395.1 uncultured Ignavibacteriales bacterium | reverse complement strand
AGATGTACTACCGGGTGCTGGCCTTTAAAAGCGTCTACGAAAAGACGATTATCGCATCCACCCAGGACGGCAAGCACGAAAGTGCGCCTTCCGCCAAGATCAGGAATAACCTGACCAAATTCCGTGTCTATAAACTGCGCTATCACAAAGACAGCAGCACTGCCGGCAGGTGGCGACGATTTGCTCGGATTGAGTTCAGGGTTCGCAAGGACGACACGACTGAGATGTACAATATGGTGCAGTGGAAGAGGGGGGGGCGTGTATGGGAGGACGGGACTCAGGTCTGGGGCGTACAAGACTACAATGTCCAGCACACCAGCAAATATCCCACCTGGCAGATTGACAGAGTCAGCACTAATCCCCGGTACTGGGATGGCGATCCGTACACTAAAGCCACTAAGACCTCTCTGGACAAGAAGACGGCCTACTACGAGGATGATGTCAGCTGCGGACCACCTTACGGGGGACACACGCGGGTTGATACCAAGATCGATTTCATATCGAAAATGCACGTGAATGGTAATATACCTGCCAACGTCACCATAAAGAGTACTACCCATTTACCGAGTGGTAAGGTAGACGTAATCAAGGGAGTCATTGATGAGAAGAAGACTCCGATCTTAGCGGAGATACCATGGAGTGCAAAGATGCGGGTGTACACCGCTTCTTCGGGCTCGCTAAAGTTCAAGCGGCTCTAGCCGTGATTATTTTGCTTTGCGGTTGCCAGGCGGAGGTTAAAATGAATGAAGCGAATAGAAAGCTCCTCAAAGTACTAAACGACCAATCACTGGCCTTGCGCGATAGGTTTGACGCGGCGCAGTCGTTGGGCTTTTCGGGAAATGCCGAGGTAGTGGAACCTCTCAAAGAGTTTCTCCGACGGGAGCGTCCTCCCGATGAAGATTACATTGATTATGATCCACGCATTGACGAGCGTCTGTGTGATATCGTCGTGGTCGATGTTCTGCATGAACTCGGTGATGATTCTCAGTGGAGCTATCTCCTGGAAGCGGTAGCAGAGGCGAGGTCCGGGCTCGGCCAGAGGATCAGGGAAAGTGATCTGGCGGCCGGAGTCATCTTAAAGATCGGCTCCACAACACTGGTGCAGCAACTGTTCGCATTGTGTGAAGGGAATCAGGAACCTGTCCTCGCCAGCGCGGTGCAAACGCTGGTTGCTGTGGGACTGCCGGAACCACCCACGCATCAGCCTGTCGAAGAGTTGTCAGGCTTTTCAGATGCCGTCGAAATGACTCCACTGATGCTTGCTGACTATTTCTCTGATATTGCCAATCTCTCAAAAGGGGCCTTAGTACTCACCGAGGAAGTGCAGACATCACTTTCCGAAGACAACTACCAGATCGCTGATGGCGAGGCAGAACAAGTCACTTTGTACGAAGTGCTTACAGAAGACTTGCGGATTTACAGCCTGGCCTATTTT
>CAZYRH010000282.1:0-1444 GCA_964650395.1 uncultured Ignavibacteriales bacterium | reverse complement strand
AGCAACTTCCCAAAGAACTTGCCCATTCGAATGTAGACTTCATCAGCTCTTCTCCAGCCTAAGCCTTCGATAATTACCAGAAGCCATGCCAGCCCTATTGATACCGGTGGGAAAATGAAATGAAAACCTATTGTCATCGCGAACTGAATACGCGCCAGCAATACGGGATCAAGTTCCATAATTAATCCTCCCTGAAGTCTATCATAAGCACATGGTCTTCAAGTTCGCATTTAACCATCTATCCATAATCCCGGCAATCAACTCAGAGCAACGTCGAGCACCATCATCACCGCAAAGCCAAGTATCGCCCCCAGAGTAGCCGTGTCCGAATGTCCGCCTGTTTGTGATTCCGGAACAAGCTCCTCAATAACAACGAAGATCATCGCCCCGGCGGCGAAGGCCAGGGCGTATGGCAATATCGGTCGGGCGATGATAACCAGAGCGGCCCCAAAAACACCAGCAATTGGTTCAACTATCCCCGATAGCTGACCGTACCAGAAGCTTCTCAACCGCGATATGTTCTCCCTTCGAAGCGGCATGGATACAGCCGTCCCTTCCGGAAAATTCTGTATACCGATCCCAATAGCTAAAGCAACGGCGCCTGCCAGAGTAGCTGAAGGCAACCCAGCAGCCACTGCTCCAAAGGCAACCCCAACCGCGAGGCCCTCTGGAATATTGTGCAATGTTATGGCAAGTACCAGAAGAGTGGTCCGGCGCCAGCGCGTTTTGATGCCCTCCGCTTGTTCAATGGGCATTCCAATATGGAGATGAGGCAAGACCATATCAATCAGCCGCAGAAATAACGCCCCTATAATAAAACCAACGACAGCCGGCACCCAAGAAGGAAGATCCTTTCCCTCAGACATTTCAATAGCCGGTGCAAGCAAAGACCAAAAACTAGCGGCAATCATTACACCGGCTGCGAAACCAAGCATGCCATCAAGAGTCCTGCGACTCAAGTCCCGCGCCAGGAATACGACAGCCGCCCCTAAGGCTGTTACAAACCAGGTAAAACAGGTTGCCAGGAAAGCCTGCACTACCGGATGCAAATCTGTAAACCAACCAACAACGGCCACTTTTTCCTCTGTTCTCTATTTTCTTACAACAATAAAACTCTGGACAGTCTTGAGGACAACAAGAATACTCTTGCGTGTTTAGAAAACCAGCCGGGGATTTCAGACTGGCCACATTCTCACAGTCATATGACACAAATTGCGAAGGAGCTGTCATGCGGGGAGAGGCTGTCTCAAAAGAGCATTTGTGGTGTTTCGCAGGGTCTTGGTCACAACGAAGTCGGGAGTGTGACCCTGCGAGCGGTTTTCCAACTGCTTGCAGCCCACAGGAGTTCCTTCTCAGTCGGGTCCCAACTTTAGCAAGCCAAAGGCAAGACCCGACCGAACACCGGGCTTTTGAGACAGCCTCGGGTTATTTGATAGCCCCCCAA
>CAZYRH010000281.1:0-1445 GCA_964650395.1 uncultured Ignavibacteriales bacterium | reverse complement strand
CCCCGCCGCTGCTATGATAAAAGTCAACTGTTTTGAGGCTACCTGTCGTTTCTCTCCTTTGTTTTTCTGCTGAGTGCCAGAGTATCTTTACAACCTGCTATTCGTGGTTTTCCCACAGTGTTTACCTATTCGGAAAGTCGGAAATGGTGTCAACAATCTACAAAGCGTGCTCTTGGCACAAGGGCAGGAACGTCATACACCTCATTCCGAATCTCTGGTAAAGAACTGCTCTGAATACCTCACGGTGATCCTTTCGTTATTCTATCACACCAACACAATATGGCTGCTCAGCCAACTCCAAGGCTCTCATACTTACCGCCAGTTTGCGAGCCACCGACACAATCGCTTTTTTCTTGCTGCCAGAATTGTTCCTCACAGCATTCAACTTCTCCAACAACACCGGATCACGCGACAATGCCCACCAGGCACATTGAATCAACCAGCCCCGTACTTGTCCATTCCCGTGCCCGGTGATGTGCCCGCGGTGAATGGTCTCCCCCGTCAAGTACTCCCTACTGGTCAGACCGGTAAAGGAAGCAAACTGTTTGCCGCTGCCAAAGCGCGACAATTCACCCCATTCCAGCGTGAACCGGATCGCTGAAAGCCAACCGATCCCAACACAACCGGCTTTGCTCGCCACCAATGCCCGATACCGATCTTTCCGGCACAGCGCCTTCAGTTGCGCCTTCAACGCCGCCCGAATCCGCTTCAACTCAGTCAACAACTGTAAGTACGCATCCAGACTCAACTGCAACGACACAGGTAACTGCAAGGCCTTCAATAGCTCATACGCCACCTCGGTCCAGGCCCCCGCCGGAAACCCCTCGTTGAGACCGTGAAAATCCAGAAACCTGCGAATCCGGTTCTTGGTCACCACAATATCCTTCTGTATCTGATCCAGCGTCCGGCTGATCTGACGATCCTCGCGACGCTCCCGGTCAGGGACATGGCAACGGGTATAATCGCCATATTCCAGATTCCGGGCCAAACGACGAACATCGATCTTATCCGTCTTGACCGAGCTTACTTTCTCCCGCGTTACCTTGTGAGCCGGTGTCACCACACAGGCAATCCCATCAGACTCCAGACGATCATGAAGCCAGAAACCACCAAACCCAGCCTCGTACATCACTTCTATCCGACAACCAGGATAACGATTCTTCAAGTAACTCTGCAAATTGTCATACTCAGCCGGCATACTCGTCTCGTGGATAATCATCCCCTCACACCGAACACAGAGCTTCCACGTCCGCTTGGAATCCTCCAAACCAATAAAAATCTGCTTGCCCTTAACGATAAAATTCGGCACCTTCCTCATGAGGCTACCTCCTTCATTTGTGGCGCCTGGCGACCACGGTTAATAAGTTAAATGTCTGAAAGGTAGCCTCTTTACTATGGACACATTATGAAAAACTACTCTCTCCCTATACCATAGTAACTACGCG
>CAZYRH010000280.1:0-1459 GCA_964650395.1 uncultured Ignavibacteriales bacterium | reverse complement strand
TGAGTGTGATTTTTGGTTGATTTATATTTTGTGTATTTTAACATGTGAGTTTTTTAAGTTTCATTTTCGGTGGAAGGGTATATAAAGCCCTTGGAAACGGAACAGTAGCTCAAGCGATAACTATAGCTGTATAAACACTTAAGCATTCTAAATAGCCGATATTAACAATTCTGGGCCGGAACAGTAGCAAATAGCTCTAATATGGTATTTCTGGTCTGAAATAGAATCAACTATAGTCCATCAAACCAGCGAAAGAATTATAAAGTCTGGCTGATTTGAATACTTTGTGAAACAAACTAAATGTAGTCATGGTATCACACCAGCTTATAAAAGTTGGGGTGAAGAGCAAATAGCAAGGCTTCTCGAACGAAACAGAATTCCTTTTCAATATGAGTATCCGATTGCTGTTGTAGACCGGGGAAAAACAAGAATATACTACCCTGATTTTCGGCTCCCAGAATATGGGCTTATCATAGAATACTTCGGGATTAATGGTGATGCTGGCTATGACCAACAGAAAGAACATAAAATAGAAGTCTATAAAAACGCTGGTATAGAAGGACTATTTCTAACAAGAGATTCTTTGAGGGGGGATTGGCCTGCCAGGATAATCGGGCAAATTGAAGATACCCTTAAAAACAGGCTTGAGCGGTTTTATAACCGGCCAAAAATAACCTGAAAAGAGTGTGTGCGGTTTATGCGTGGAGGAAATTTCTGAGAGAGTTAATGCCCTTGTTTGTGTATTTACTTGAAAGTGGTGGGAAAAATTTATAAAGCGCCCATGTTTTTTATAGCCAGTGGAAAGCAGGTAAGGTTGATATAGCTGGCGATATATTAAGCTAAAAAACAATAAACAATACAATAGCCTATACCGATCGACTTGACGCGTAAACTGTACTCTCTCTATGCTTGTCCGAACTTCTTTATATTCAAAGCTTAAATCCTATACCCGCCCCAAGGCAGAGCACTTTTCATAAAGCCTTCAAATTCACGATTTAAGCCATACTCAGCAAAGATTTTCATATTTTTAAATAAGTATATGGCAGAAAAAAAACACCTTTCTTGTTGTTTGCTTTCCAGCTGTGTTGTTATAATATTATTGCCGGAGCAGTTGAGCATCGGTCCAAGTGCTAGGTTTGAGGTTGAAAAAACCTGGGGCGTTAGGACATAGCTTTATAAAGGCTGATTAATTCGGATATCCGAAGCGCCTACCTCATTATGCCATATCTGCTCCGGCATTTTTTATTATTATTTTTAGAACATTTTTAATACACTGTGGATTGATAAGTTCGGCCAGAAATGTGTAAAAGAAACCTTGCCATTAAAGCAGACGACTACTGGATCTATTGCTTTATAGAAGTTTATAGGGGGAATAGGACATTTGAAATGTTTGCATATTTTTCGATTTTTTAAATGATTGATAGTAAGGCGCTTATGGAATAAGGTATCTTTAAAATTG
>CAZYRH010000279.1:0-1470 GCA_964650395.1 uncultured Ignavibacteriales bacterium | reverse complement strand
GGAATAAGAGCAAACAGGGAAACAAACCAGAGCTCCGGATATAAGTGCGCCGCTGAGATCAGCAACGCCGAGCTTCCAGCACAAAGAAAGCTCTCCAGAAACCGAATTGAACAACCCCTCCTCATCTTACGCTTCTCTTGATCTATCCTATTGCACCACGCTCACTTGAACACATAAACAAGCCCCTTGACAGCACCTTCATCGAAAAGCCAAACCGTTGGGCTCTGTCAATCTGCTAATTATGTTACGTTTACTTACTGTCTTACCTTAAATGAAGACACAAGTACACACTTTCACTGTGGCGGCTAGTATGACCTACGTTGTATTTGGTGGGTTGGTTGAAAAAGCACGCTGCGATGAACATCCCCACCATCGCAACTTATATCAGCTAACTTTCTAGCAATATCAAAAATCAATTCATTAATAATACAAACCCTTACCGTTGTCAAGCGAAAAATTTACAAAACTGCGAATTGCCTCACAAATAATGTAACCGAAAGGATTCGGAAGTAGGGTGTGATTAGAGTCGTTGCCTCATATTACAGGTAACCGAGATATAGGAGTTGTGATATGGGGAAGAAGGAACGACGCGCTTACCTGGAGGCTGTCAGAGATCGCTATCAACAAGCGAGCAAGAAAGCCAAGGCGATCATTCTTGATGAGTTCTGCCAGGTCTGTGGCTACAACCGTAAGTATGCGATCCGGCTGTTGAGTCGACGGGAAAAGGGGCCAAGGAGGCGACCCGGCAGAAAACCTGTCTACCGTTCGGTAAAGCTTCTCAAGGCTCTCAAGCGGATCTGGCTGGCCACCGACCAGATGTGCTCGAAGAAGCTGGTAGCAGCCATACCACTCTGGCTGCCATTCTACGAAAATGCCTACGAGAAGTTATCGGACGAGGTAACCAACAAGTTGCTGTCAATCAGCGCCGCCACTATCGATCGCTTGTTAGCGCCGACACGTGCCCTCACTCGCCTCAAAGGCCGGTGCGCCACCAAACCAGGCAGCCTGTTGCGAAACCAGATCCCTATCCGCACTCACAACTGGGATATCTCCCAACCCGGCTTTGTAGAGGCCGACACCGTCGCCCACTGCGGTAACTCCTTAGCTGGTGATTTCATCTGGAGCCTGACCCTCACCGATATCCATACCGGCTGGACCGAATGCCGCGCTACCTGGAACAATGGCGCGGCCGGCGTCATCACACAAATCAAAAACATCGAGGCCGCCCTCGCCTTTGAACTCAAAGGCTTCGACTGTGACAACGGCTCGGAGTTCCTCAACCACCATCTCCTGCGATACTTTACCGACCACAAACCGAAAGTAAAATTCACCAGATCACGACCCTACAAGAAAAACGACAACGCTCACGTCGAGCAGAAAAACTGGTCGCATGTCCGACAACTACTCGGCTATGACCGACTCGATAACCCCCAACTGGTCAACCTTATCAACAACCTCTACGCCAACCAA
>CAZYRH010000278.1:0-1546 GCA_964650395.1 uncultured Ignavibacteriales bacterium | reverse complement strand
GACTGCATCTCATCAGATATTTTCAACTCCTGTTTCAGAGTGTGTTCGATGTCCGGGTAGTTCTTCTCGCAGAAAGCGACAAACTCTTCTTCGAACTTTGCTATAGCCTCCGTCGGTATGTCATCAAGGTGGCCGTTGACGCCGACCCAGATGATCATCACCTGTCTCGCAATTGGCACCGGAACGTACTGCCCTTGCTTGAGCAACTCCACCATTTTCTGGCCGCGGTTGAGCTGCTTAAGCGTGGCTTCATCGAGGTCGGAACCAAACTGGGTAAACGCCTCCAGCTCCCGGAACTGGGCGAGATCGAGCTTCAGAGAACCGGCCACCTGTCGCATCATCCTGGTCTGTGCCTTGCCGCCCACCCGTGAGACAGAGATGCCGACGTTGATGGCAGGACGAACACCGGCAAAGAAAAGCTCGGATTCAAGGAAGATCTGCCCATCAGTAATCGAAATTACATTGGTCGGAATATAGGTGGAGATGTCACCGGCTTGAGTCTCAATAACGGGTAACGCAGTGAGCGAACCACCGCCTTTCTCATCGGACAGCTTGGCAGCGCGCTCCAGTAAGCGGGAGTGACAGTAGAAAATATCACCAGGGTAGGCCTCGCGTCCCGCCGGGCGCCGTAAAAGAAGCGAAAGTTGCCGGTAGGCCTGGGCCTGCTTGGAGAGGTCGTCATAAATGCAAAGCGCGTGCTTACCATTGTCGCGAAAGTACTCACCCATAGCACACCCGGCATACGGAGCAATGTATTGAAGCGGCGCCGGATCGGTGGCCGTTGCCGCGACCACAATGGTATGCTCCATAGCACCGTATTTACGCAGCACCTCGACCACCTGCGCTACTGTTGAGGCTTTTTGGCCGATGGCTACATAGATGCAGAAAACATCGGTATCCTTCTGGTTAATAATCATGTCAATGACCAAAGCCGTCTTACCGGTTTGACGGTCACCGATGATGAGCTCTCGCTGGCCACGGCCGATGGGAATCATCGAATCGATAGCCTTCAGTCCGGTGTGTAGAGGTTCTTTTACCGGCTGTCGTTCTACTACGTTTGGTGCTCGACCTTCAATAACGCGGAACTGGTCGGTCACTATCGGCCCCTTGCCGTCAATCGGCTGGCCAAGTGGATTGACCACCCGCCCCATTAAAGCTTCACCGACAGGAACCTGAGCGACTTTGCCGGTTCGGCGCACTGTGTCCCCTTCATTAATATGGGTATCTGAGCCGAAAATGGCCGCACCGACGTTGTCTTCCTCAAGGTTCAGAACCAGGCCGATGATGTCACCGGGGAACTGAATCAGCTCCGACATCTGAACGTCTTCCAGGCCCCAGATGCGGGCGATGCCGTCGCCCACCTGGAGCACCACTCCGACCGACTCCATCTTGAGCTTGGTTTCATATTTTTCAAGCTCTTTTTTGATTACCGAAGAGACTTCCTCAGGGTTAAGACCCATTAGCAACTCCTGAATTTATTGACGTCATTTTTTCTGGTCCTGTAGGGCAGGAGCCTTGTGCTCCCGCCTCTTATTGGCAGGTCTCG
>CAZYRH010000277.1:0-1554 GCA_964650395.1 uncultured Ignavibacteriales bacterium | reverse complement strand
CTGCCTATGTGGGCAAAACGATCTGCCTCGATTCCTGTTTTTATGGACCGGCCGGTTCCTGGAAATGGCAGGTTGACGGCCTGAGTCACTATGCTCCGGACTGGGGCGGTCCGTACTGCTTCACAATACAGGAGCCTATTCTTGAGATCACTCCCGACACCTTGAATTTCTCCGTCTACCAGGGGAGCGTTTATCCGGTCGCGGGAAGCTTTCACGTCAGTGAAGCCTCGGGAGCCAATATCCCCTTCCAGTGTGACTACATAGATTCCGGTAGCTTCATTAGTCTTTCAAGCCCTAACGGCACCACTCCCGATGACATAATGGTATGGGCGCACAGCCATGGGATGCCGCCGGGGACGTACCAGAATGTGATTGTCGTCGATGCGGAAGCGGATAATACGCCGCTGTACGTGGTTGTCAATATGACCGTCTATGCCGAGCTGGAAGCGGCCATGATCCTCGATAATGTCACCGGGCAGTATGGAACCACCGGTATAAAAACCGGAGTGCCGGTAACGTTCACAATGCGCGCCATCAACAATTCGGGAGAATATATCACCGGCATGTCAAACGGCCATAGAGTATATTCGCCCGAAGGAGCCTCATGGGATACCCTGACCGCCGATTCGGTCCCCACATTTGCAGCTATGTTCGATATCGGTTTCTTCATCGTAAGGACTAACGTAAATGGGGTCAGCCCTGATACTGTCGGGTTCGGTGCAGTCACCGGTCTTGGCCAACAGCCCGGAATGCCTGACGGTTATAACGACCTTGCCTACTCAATAACAATCGGCCCCATCGATTCCGTCTATGACGGTCAAACCATTTGCCTGGATTCCAGTTGGTTTCCTCCATCGGGCGATTGGCTCTGGACTTATCCCATAGGCGACCCGATCTATCCCGACTGGTCCGGACCTCATTGTTTCACGGTGCACTACATACCTTACACTCTGGTTGTATACCCCGACACCCTTCATTTTGATGCTGTTGAGGGTGGGCCTAATCCTTCAGCGCAGAGCTTGTTTGTTGAAGAGGCCGGTGGCGCTGATATTGTTTACTACATTACAGATTCACTTGACGGCCCGTTCTACGCTGACAAGATCGGCGGCCACACGCCTGACTCTGTGGTGATAACTGTCAATATTGCCGGCTTGCCGCCAGGCACATATGTGCAACCGGTCCCCTTTGGAGCCGTCGAAGCCAACAATACTCCTCTGACGGTTTATTTGGAACTCACCGTGACGGAATCAGGAATATATGCCGACTCGCTCGTTTTTCCTTCGGTAGCTGTGGACCAGGTTTGCGGCGCCGTACAACCGGTTGCGGTCAAGCTGTCACAGCCGATCAAGGGGGCGACGATACCGATAGAAATACCACCGGACGTCATGGTGCTGGATCTATCGTTCGAGGGGTTGATCACCGAGAGTTGGGATTATACCTTTACTGAGATTAATCCCGACGATGGCTACGCCTTTGTGGCCCTGGCCAACTCGCAGGGTCTGACCATACCGGTCGGGACGACCACAGTGTTTAACATGACTTTTAATGCCGGAA
>CAZYRH010000276.1:0-1565 GCA_964650395.1 uncultured Ignavibacteriales bacterium | reverse complement strand
CCCTACTACTGCTGTACACAAAATGGCAGGAAAAGTAGGGCATGAGTCCCCGACTCCTGTGCGTAGTTAGTAGATGTCAGGGACTTCTTCGCTGCGTTGCATAACAACAATCAAGGCGCTTCCGATAGGAGAGTATGTTTCAAAGCAGCCCCATTCTTTTAGGCCAGTACCGCCCGCTCGGTTCGTTTTTGCATCGACTTGATGCGCGTGCCAAAATGGTGCCGGTCACTCTTGTTTTGATACTGGGGATATTAACGCATTCGTTCATTTTCTACCTTGTTGTTCTGGCAGCTTTGATATTTGCTCTGTTGTACTCCAAAGTCGGTTCGGCTACGTTGATTAAGAACTTCAAACCGGTACTGGTTCTGGTGTTGATAACAGTGTTTTATCACATATTTTTTTCAAACCAAGCAACTGCAGTGCTGGTTGAGATATTCGGCTTCAAACTGACCACCGGCGCTTTGAAAATGGCCGGCTACTATTCGCTGCGCCTCATTCTCTTTATTGCCGTTGCTTTTCTTGTAACCCTCACCAGTTCCCCGTCGGAGCTGTCTGATTCCTTCACCAAAGTGCTCAAGCCATTCCAAAAGATTCATGTGCCGGTAGATGACCTGGCTTTAATCCTTTTCATGGCGATCAGGTTTATACCCGTTTTGTTCGAGGAATTTATGACGATACGAAATGCTCAGATCATCAGGGGGGTTCGTTTTTCCGGTTCGGTTTTCAATCGCTTAAAGAAGACGGTTTATATAATAATCCCGGTGTTTGTAGCTGCCATTCAGCGAGCGGATGAACTGGCGTTGGCCATTCAGGCGCGGGGATACCGCGGCGGCACCAAGAGAACTTACTATTCACAGTCGCGATTTGGGCGAAAGGAGTGGCTCTTTGTTTTTGCGACGTCTATTTTGATTGTCGCGACGTATCTTTTAACTAGGTGACTATATCGATGCGGAATACCCAAACGGGGTGGATGTGGAGAGGCTGTCTCAAAAGTTAGTTTTCAAGGTTCTATGGAGGTGGGGACGAGACGGGAGACAGCTTGCGGTGAAGTTTGTCATTCCTGCGAAAGGGTGTGTTGAAAAAGTCCTATTCTCGTCATTGCGAGCGACTGTGTGGCAATCTCGGATATTGAATGACAACGAGATAGCCACGTCGCTTTGCTCCTCGCTATGACGTTTGTTATGTTTATCAACAAGCCCGAAAGCAGGAATCCAGGAGAAGTATCTATATGTGCACCAACACACTACGCATGGTAAGTCGGAAATAATCAGAAAGATGGATTCCCGTTTTCACGGGAATGACGAGGTTATGCTCTTTCCCTCATTACGGATTTATGGTGCAACCTCTGAACATCTGCCACCCACGAAATCCGCTGTTCACGAAACGTCGGTTGTACACAGAATCTCGAGTGGGGCAGATGTGGACATCTGCCACCCACGAATTGATGCTTTGTAAAAAAAAACACGTCACCGAATTTATGAATCGGGGTGCTAAGTGACTGTGCCAACGTGCAATGTCAAGCTCACCATCGAGTACAAGGGAACAGCGTATGCCGGCTGGCAAGT
>CAZYRH010000275.1:0-1588 GCA_964650395.1 uncultured Ignavibacteriales bacterium | reverse complement strand
TCAGTTGCCGACACACCAAACGTCAGCAGCACGTTCTCCGTGCCACTCTGAGTGCCTATAGTAGCTAACACCGGAGCCTGGTTGCCGGCCTCAGTTATATCTATTTGTACTATCTCACTGTCCACCGCCGAGGAATCATCAATGGCGTAAAACGTTACATAGTACGTCCCGGCATCGGCGAATGAAGGCGTCCAGGCAAAGTCACCCGTACCATCGCCATTGTCGGTATAGCTGGCACCGTAGGGCAGAGTCGAGGTCGTCAAAACAGGAATACTCTCAGCATCGCTAGCCGTATCACTAAAACTTAACAGAACCCCTTCCGGAGTACTCTGCGGACCAATGGCATTGAGCACCGGAGGTTGATTGCCGGCCTCGACGACATTTATAGTGACAGTCTCACTGTCGATCTCCACGCCATCACTAGCATAGAAAGTGACATCGTACGTCCCTGACTGAGTATAGTCCGGCGTCCAGTCAAAATCCCCCGTACCATCACCATGGTCAACAAACGAAGCTCCTGTGGGGAGTATTGAAGCGGACAGCACCGGGTTCGTGGTATCCGGGTCAGTAGCCGAAACACCAAAAGTCAACTGAACACCCTCAATCGTGCTCTGGGGGCCAATAGAATCAAGCACCGGCGCCTGGTTGCCAGCGCCCACGACAAAGATTTGCACAATCTCACTATCCATTTCCAGACCATCACTGGCGTAGAAGGTGACACTGTATATCCCTTCCTGGGTAAAGTCAGGCGTCCAGTCGAAAGCTCCGTTCCCATTGCCGCTGTCCACAAACGAAGCTCCAGAGGGCAAAGTTGAGGTCGACAGAACCGGAGTGGTACCATCGGAGTCACTGGCCGAGATACCAAAGGTTAACTGGACACCCTCAATAGTCCCTTGGGGGCCGATAGGATCCAAAACTGGCGGCTGGTTGCCGGCACCAGCCACATCTATCGTCACCACCTCAGAATCAACAGCCAGAGAATCATCGGTAGCATAAAAGGTCACAAAATATGTCCCACTGTCAGTGTAATCCGGCGTCCAGTAAAAACTACCCGTGCCGTCACCGTTATCGGTAAATATCCCTGTCCCCGGCAAAGTCGAGGTCGTCAAAACAGGGATACTCTCAGCATCGGTAGCTGTATCGCTAAAACTCAACAGAACTCCTTCCGTAGTGCTCTGAGAACCGATAGGATTGAGCACCGGCGCCTGGTTACCCGCCTCAGCCACGCCTATCTGCACTATCTCACTGTCTACCACCAAGGAATCATCAGTGGCATAGAAAGTGACAAAGTATGTCCCGGCCTGGGTATAGTCCGGCGTCCAGGTGAAATCGCCCGTACCGTCGCCATTGTCTGTGAAAGAAGCTCCACCGGGCAGAGTCGAGGTCGTCAAAACAGGAACGCTCTCAGCATCGGTAGCCGTATCGCTAAAACTCAACAGAACTCCCTCGGTAGTGCTCTGCGCCCCAATCGGATCAAGCAGAGGCGGCTGGTTGCCCGACTCGGTAACGTCTATCGTCACTATCTCCGAATCCACCGCCGAGGAATCATCGGTGGCGTAAAAGGTGACGTAATACGTCCCGCTCTGGT
>CAZYRH010000274.1:0-1590 GCA_964650395.1 uncultured Ignavibacteriales bacterium | reverse complement strand
CTGCGGCCCGCGGTTTAGGAAACCGCTGCTCTATCCGACTGAGCTACGGGGGCATGGTACTTTTCACAATATAAGTCCAAAGAAGCAATTTCATGCAAAACTGTCAAATGTAAACTCAAAACGAGTTTTAACCACCTGGAGACTGTCGCTATTCGGAATCGTAGGAAATGAGATAGTTAACATCGTACTTAGCCAGCTTCTCCCGCCAGGGCAAGAAGGAGAGATCAATCACCGCAGAAATCCCTACCACTTCCCCACCCAGCCGCTCGATTAAACGGCAAACCGCTTGCAGAGTTCCACCGGTGGCTATAAGGTCGTCCACCACCACAGTTCGCTCGCCGGGGCTCACGGCATCGTCATGTAGCTCCACGCTGTCGGTACCGTATTCCAGGTCGTACTGTTCGCTAAGGGTTTTGTATGGAAGTTTACCAGGCTTACGCGCCACTGCCAGCCCGATATTCAATCTGTCAGCCAGCGCCGCGGCAAAGATGAAACCTCGCGACTCAACGCCGACAATCTTCTGTGGCTCTCTTAAGCGGATATATTTTTCCATTCGCTCGAGCGCCATACGAAAACCGGCAGGATTCTGCAGGAGCGTAGTAATATCGTAAAAGTTAATTTCCGGTCGAGGAAAACCGGGAACAACTCGGATATATTCTTTGATCTCTTGCACGGGATATGGAATTAGATTCCTACATAGCTACGTCAAAACTGTGGAAACGGCCCGTGTACTCAGCCCAGGTAACGTCAACATCGGTCACTGAAGCATTTGATGGGCCGACTTTCAGTTCTTCGATAAACTGCTCAAGCAAACTCCTATCGCCTTCAGCTGCAATCGAAACAGAACCGTCATAGTTGTTCTTGACGTATCCGGTCAAGCCTAAGCTTTTCGCCTTTCGGTAGCAGTAATACCGATATCCAACACCTTGAACGAAACCGCGGATTCTCAACTCGACATGAACCGAATTCACTTTTCCTTTTTCTCAGCCAGCTCCATCGCCAGTTTGGCGGCTTTGACAGGATCATCCACTTGTTTGATTTCATCACTGAGTCGCCAAGCATTGATAGAAACGACCGGCTTTCCGGCGTGCAAAGCGAAAGCCATCTCGGACAAAGTGCCGTATTTACCGGGGAATGCCACCACCGCATCGGCCGTTCTGACCACCATAATGTTTCGGGCCTCGCCAAAACCGGTTGGGATAACATAGTCAATGTATTCGTTGGCTTCTTCCTTGTTATCGGTCGGCAAAATGCCGATTGTGACGCCACCCGCCTCCTTGGCTCCCTTGGCTGCTCCCTCCATGATTCCCCCCATACCTCCACACACAAGGACACCGCCGTGCTCTGCAATATATTTCCCTACTTGAGAAGCCATATCGCGCAACTTTTTGGAACATTTACCGGCTCCGACAACGGCAATCATTGGTTTCCTGTGAGCCACCATTACTTACGCCCTTTCTTTAATTAAACAGCCCGAAGCATAAAAAAATCTTGGTGTTCAAAGGCCAAACCCCTTTGCACGTCACCAGCCTTCCAAATCGGGGCGACTGGATTTGAACCAGCGACTCCTTAGTCCCGAACCAAGTGCGC
>CAZYRH010000273.1:0-1600 GCA_964650395.1 uncultured Ignavibacteriales bacterium | reverse complement strand
GCCACCAGCTTCTTTGAGCACATCTGATCGGTGGCCAGCCAGATCCGCTTGAGAACCGTCAGCAGTTCCGGTGAGTGGTAGACAGGTCTTCGGCCGGGGCGTCCCCGCGGTCTCTTTCGGCGTCGATTCAACAGCCGAATGGCGTGTTTACGATGGTAGCCACAGACGGCACAGAACTCCTGGAGGATAAGCCCCTTCTTCTCCCTGGTTGACTGATCATAGCGTTCCAGTATGGCGGCCAGATACTCCTGCCTCGAATTTCCACCCATATTCGTGTCTCCTTTCGGTAACACTGAATGTGAGGCAACGTATCATCTGACAGCTTCAATACGACCCCCTTCGGTAACATTTATTGTGAGGCAATTCGCACTACAGGACTCTCTTAGAATTAGCTTGACTATGGGGGAACTAGACATACAAACTGGCACTATGACTACCCGCGTTTGTCTGGAAATTCTCATTCTGGTTATTATCTCCTTTGGGCTTCTCTGGATATTACATGATTTCAATCTTCCCTGGAACACTCTGCTCTGGCGAGCTATCAGCAACGCCGGACATGTACCTCTTTTTGGGATTCTTTCTTTCGCAATTCTGCGACTATCAATACGTGTACTTGGACGGTACATAACAAGTATACCCTGGCACTATGTAGTAGCTCTGGCAGGCTGTGCCTTTCTTGGCCTGGCGTCGGAATACGCACAGATTCTGGGTCCCAGGGATGCCGATACCATCGACCTGGTAAGGGACATGGCCGGTGCGGTGGCGTTTCTTGGCGTATTAATGGCCTTCGACCGCAAGCTAACGACATGGTGGCAGAATCGGAGACGTCAGAGCAAATTGGTTCTTCTGATTTTTGCGACACTCACCGGCACGATTGGAATCCTGCCCGCTGGCTTGTGGGCGGTAGCAACCTGGCATCGGGATAATTCGTTTCCGATTCTTAGCAACTTCGATTCTGTTTGGGACAGTTGGTTCTGGGACACCAGAAATATCAACTTTGTGATAGCTGACCCTCCTGCAGGCTGGAAAAAGCCACCTGGCGATTGCGTTGCCTTGCTTACTTTCCTGCCGGGCGAGTATCCCTCGTTTACCTGCGTGGAACCGGTGCCGGACTGGATAGGGTATCGCTTTCTATCCTTTGAGGCATATTCAGATCAGGATACCTTGATAAGCCTTACCCTCAAGATTGAAGACATGGATCACGACGAAACCTATTACGATCGTTTTAACCGGATAGTGATTATCAAACCGGGCGCAAACCGGGTCGTTATACCTCTGGATTCCGTTCGGCAGGCGCCCGTGTCCCGAGAAATGGACTTGACCTCTATCGCCCTTTTCAGCCTGTTTGCCGGCCGAACCGAGAGGCCGTTCACCGTGTATGTTGACGATTTCAGATTACAGGGGCAGCAGTAGGTTTCTGTGTAAATGCTCCTTCCGTTGTATAGATTGTGCACGTAGACCCCCGATACACGACCAGTGAGTCAAGCTTCGCTAAGTACTCCGGCACTGGTCTACCGCAATGGATCACTGCCAAGTAATCCCAGTGTGACAGAACATCGTAGAATTGCTCCGGATGAACGTCGAGCCACCCTGAGTAGCT
>CAZYRH010000272.1:0-1627 GCA_964650395.1 uncultured Ignavibacteriales bacterium | reverse complement strand
CATGTGGCGATGATGTTGAATTTTTCGAGAAATAGCGATAAAAAGGCAGAGATTCGTCCTTGTAAAGCTGTTGTAAGTGTCATCGAAGAGGTAAGACGTACCCACCGCCGAGACATCTTCTTCAGACGCTATCTGGCCGTTGTAGCACGGACGAATACTCCCCTCGGAAGTCTTCATAAAGCGAGCATCCCCGTCAGTCAGATTAACTTCACGCTCGCCAGAGCCTAAACGCTTCATCGCCTCGACGATACGAACGTTCAAAGATTTACGGTCGACCTCCTTCACCTGAGATTCGTCCGAATCATCCCGATGATCATCGTGCGCTTCAGAACCGATATCGGCACGGTCCGAGGCCGCATCCGCGGAAAGGAGCGCTTTATACCTCGCTGTTAAACGATCCCAGTCCTTCTGAAGCAATGTCCGACGACGGGAGGCCGAAGCCTTTATCTTAGTGCCGTCTATCGCCAGAACGGTGGTGTCCAGTAAACCCAACTCGGCACAAATGGATACGATCTCTACAAAATACTTAGCCAATAACTCGACATCAATGGTACGAAAACGACAAATCGTCACATACGACGGACGGTGAGAACCAGTAAAATACTGATAACGAACGTCATACTTTATCCGCTTGGCAATACCGCGTGAGTGACGCTCCCCCTCGCTATACGCAAAAAATAACACCTTCAGCATCATCGAGGGATCATAAAACGCCCGACCTTTCTCGCTCCAACAAGCATAGAGAGGCGTCATATCCAAACGGTTCACCACCTCATCTATCATTTGAACCAACGGCTCATCTGCAACCTGCTCCGCTCTCGTAGTAAAATATACCTGCTGGGCATCTCCTGCTCTCTTAATCAATGATATCTCCTTGAGTAGTTATACCTTGTGAGACCAGGATATGATATCGGATAACAACTCTTCAGATAAAAAATCTTTTGAAACAGCCCCTTTCATCCTGAATCCGTATTTCAGCCGATTGCTTATCACCGAGATCATAAAGATCAACAAAGACGAGAATCTTCTGATATTGTCGGTTGGAGTATTCCGTGTTTATCTGAGAATTCATACTTGTCCAAGCACACGAGATAACGATGATGGCTAGGAAAACAGAGGTGATACTACCCATTGTCACTTTTCGCAACTTGCCATCCTTGTCAAGGCGAACTGACCTGCTGTTTTTCCAGTATAGCATTAACAGCATCCTGATCCAGGTCATACCATGCTCCGGTAGCCGCATCAATCACCACCGGAACAAGACCAGCCAGTATGTCGAGGATTATCCAGCCCGCACCCACGTGATTCGTTACGGTATAGCTAAGCGGCTCATATCCATCCTTCTTGAATTCAATGTTATAAGTCTTTTTTGACTCCAACTTGAGTTTAAGAGGGGTCTTGCCACGAGGAAATCCGTTTACGTATACTGTAGTACCTGATGGGTCAGAGCTAAGGTCGAGTTTACTCGAAGTCCCCTTGAAGATGGCTGCACACCCCGACAGAAGTGAGGCAGCAATGAGAGCTACAACCACTTTCCGCATTTCAACCTCCCATAGTTACTGCTCTACTACTACCGCGTCTGCAGCAGTTCCTCCTCCGGGATGTCCTGCGCCTGGATGCCCTTCAT
>CAZYRH010000271.1:0-1639 GCA_964650395.1 uncultured Ignavibacteriales bacterium | reverse complement strand
TTTTACACACTATTCTTGACATTACCCCAAATACTGGTTATATCAGATGGGAAGTAGATCGTGAAACATCTGGAGGAGTGGTATATCTCGGTGAAAGATATGAACTTGACAGCCTTATACTGGATTAAGTAATGTAAGCTGTAATTGTATAGATCGGGGTTATTGGGAATCGGTGGTGAGTTAGACTTTCTTATCCTGGGCAACTATTTTGGCAATTCGCGGAGTATTACCGGGCTAACGAGGTCGAAGGTTACCCGCGGGAAATATATAATGCCGCCAATACTATGGTAGCGGGTGACAATGTATTCATTAGAAGTGGTACCTATGTCGAGCGCGTCCAGCCGCAGAATTCCGGTCAGGAGGGCAGCTATATTACTTATCAAGCGTATCCTGGCTAAACATACATGATCAAAACTGAAACGAAGGAGAAAGTTATGCGTGATCAACCAAGAAGTATCTGGACAAACGTATTGGGGAATCGGTCTTGCTTCCCACTCAGCACTGGTCAGCGATGGCTTAGTTCGTGGGTGCTGGTACCTGTACGGTCACTCCTGATCATACTCTTATTTTTGACACCGGCGTTTCTGCTGGTGTCCTGTGGTGACGACAACTCCACAGACCCTAACCCTGACGGTCTTAAGTGGACCGACAGGAGTTTATCTGGCGTTGGTAGCATTTCAGATGTCACATGGACCGGCAACCAGTTCGTAGCCACGGCTAACGTCATATTGACATCACCGGACGGCATCACATGGACCGAGAAAGATTTAGGCTCCAGCTTAGACTTGAGAGCCGTCGCCGCTTCTGACACTCTCATCGTGGTGGTAGGAAATACACAGGTAGGGCAGGAGTACCATGGGGTGGTCTTGACATCAAAGGACGGAAATAACTGGAGCCAGCACACAATCGATCGCGGCGACTTATCAGATTGGTACGAGAAGTTGCGGGAAATCACCTGGACAGGACCGGAGTTCGTGGTCGTAGGTCCGCCTGACTCAATTCTCACATCTGCTGATGGAACAAACTGGGATGAGCATTCGCTCGGGCTGACAGTAGGGCCTCTATTCGATGTAACCTGGTCTGGGACTCGATTCGTCGCTGTCGGTGACGCCGTCGGTGATCCCGTCGCTGACTCGGGGTGTATCATCACGTCGACGGATGGCACCTCGTGGACCCCGATGTCCTTAGGTACTTTAGAGCGGCTCCGAGGAATTGTCTGGACAGGTTCTCATTACTACGTGGTCGGCCGCGGTGGCACGGTATTGACGTCTTATGATGATATCCAGATCTGGACTTCGGTAGACACTAAGATCGAATCCGATTGGTACAATGAGATCATCTGGACCGGAGACTTGTTTGTGATAGCAGCTGACGATGGGCTGATCGTAACTTCGCCAGATGGAGTCAACTGGAGGGGTTACCAGACGAATGTCGATCATGAGTTTGAAGGGATTGCGTGGTCGGGAACCCGGCTGGTGGCTGTTGGTGATGACGGAGCTATAGTGACAGCTGATCACAAATAGCCGAGTAGGTCAAAACTCCTATAGTTTTGACGTTTTCCTATTCGTTAAAAGTGCCCTTCTGCAAGCTCAGGACAGGCAGGTTTGATCTTGCCCTGTTTTGGTGGACAGTTTTCTAA
>CAZYRH010000270.1:0-1712 GCA_964650395.1 uncultured Ignavibacteriales bacterium | reverse complement strand
AGCTACGGCCTTCACCTCGCCGGCTTTTATATCGGCCCAATGTCTCCTGAAAAGGCTATCCATGGCTTCTATTAACCGATTGTAGCTGGTGCGCAACGTATCGTCCGGTTCATAATCAACTCTTTCCTGAACGAGTATGTCACCCGTGTCAACAGAGCTGTCCAGGTAATGGATGGTCACCCCTTTGGGGGTATCGTAGACAAAACTCCACAAGTTGGGATACGCCCCTCGGCACCATGGCAGATAGGAAATATGGAGATTGATCGCGTGTCGAGGGAACCTGTCAAGCACGCTCTTTCGGATGATGTGGTTATACCCGTAACTGATAAGAAAGTCAGCCCACTGGATCAGTTCGCAATCGGCCGTTATCTTGTCAGATGTATATTTCACTGCGTCGCCGAATGAGGCAATAAATTCCATCAATTCTTTTCGTTCGGGGCCTAAAAGCAAAATGTTCATAACACCGCCTCAACTCGATATGACTTCATAACCTCCCCACAAACCCGCCCTGTCCCAAGACAGTCCACCATCGAGGCTGCTTTCTCGCTCCATTTCCTGATAGTTTCAGTTTGATCACAGACTCTTTCGAGTTCTTCCTTTATATCATCGAAAGAGAGGTCAGCGTAATACCCCAGATACTTTCCTATCCCAGCGCTGCCACACACCTGAGCGACATGCCGCTCGTGCTCGGCAGTAGCAATAAAGATGGTTGGAAGTCCAAGACAGCATCTTTCCCAAGTGGTCGAACCTCCCCCGCCTATGGCCAGATCGGATTCAGACATCAGTTCAGCCATATTCTCTACTTGACGGTGCAGCCGGCAACCGGGCAAGGAACGACACCGCCTTTCAAGCGACTTATGATATGGGTTAGCAGCGCCGACAACGACATCAACCGCAATATCCGAGCGACCTAACCTCCGGATTGCTTCCACTACCTTTAAGGTAACATTATTCGAATCAGCGCCGCCAAAGGAAACCAGTACGCGCCGAATATGGCCGTCACGTTGGCACATGGTCTTTCTCGCCTGCGCGAATTCAGGCCGGAGCAAAGCAAATTGTGGACCCATCAGCTTTCTACCGTGGCCCGGCACCAGTCCGTCATAGCGTATCTCCAGCTGATCATACAGATTTTGATCCAGAAGCAGGTCGCAATCATGCCGGCGGTTAGCCAGATCGTCAATAACCATTATGTACCCGACGCGCCAACGCAGACTCTTTTCCCATTTTTCATCCAGAGCATAATGGTCAACAATCAGCCAATCAATATCGGATTCACCCGACAGTGCCGTCAGGGTTTGATCGGCATCGGTTGCCCAGTCAGTACCCAGCCATCGAGCATAACCCGACAGAACATCCCCACTGGCCGGCTCTCGGCCATCGAAAGGCAATAGGAAAAGTGAATGCCCCTTTTCCCTTACCAACCAACTCAGATTCCCGGGCAATTCACGACAAACGAAAGAAACGTCAACACCTTTCTCCCGCAGCATATCTGCAAGAGTAAGGCATCTCATGAGGTGCCCGCTGCCGATTGAAGTTGACGAATCTGTTCTGATAACGACTTTCATTGTCCGTAGGCCTTCTGTTCTACGTTTGCGTTGATCTCTGCCCAGTCCGGGTGTCTGTCAAGCAGAGCCAGGCAGTCCTGCATCGTAAAGCAGCGATTCGTCGGGTAGAGCGCCTCCATCATTCGTTTGATTAACTCAAAGTCCTCG
>CAZYRH010000269.1:0-1747 GCA_964650395.1 uncultured Ignavibacteriales bacterium | reverse complement strand
CCGGTCGTACATCACCGCCTATGCCAGTTTTTCCAAAAGCGTTTCGTCGATGTCGAAGTTGGCGTAGACCTTCTGAATGTCGTCGTGATCTTCCAGCATCTCGAACATCTTAAGCATCGAACTCGCCTGAGACTCCTTTTCCAGATTGACGGAATTCTTTGGTTGCATAATAACCTCCGCCGAAACCATCGGGATACCCTTTGCTTCGATTGCCGAGCGGACACTGTCAATCTCCTCAGGCGGCGTAATGACCTCATAGGAGCCTGATTCTGAGGTGATGTCTTCAGCGCCGGCTTCAGTAGCGACCTCTATCAGGGTATCCTCATCAACGGCCTCGAGCTCGATAGTGATAACCCCTTTTTTGTCAAACATCCAGGCCACGCAGCCATTGGCGCCCAGGTTGCCGCCGTACTTGGAGAGGATATGTCGGATATCGGCCACAGTGCGTTTCTTGTTGTCGGTCATAACCTCAATGTAGAGGGCCGCTCCACCCGGTCCGTAACCTTCGTAGGTGACCGATTCGTAGGTGACTCCCGGTAATTCTCCAGTGCCTTTCTGAATGGCCCGCTTGATATTATCCGCCGGCATATTGACGGCTTTGGCCGCAGCAATGGCGGAGCGAAGCCTGGGGTTACCATCGGTATCGCCGCCGCTGTCGCGGGCAGCGATTATTATTTCCTTGATATGGTGGGTGAACATCCGGCCGCGCTCGGCGTCGGCCTTACCCTTTTTCCTCTTGATCGTCGCCCATTTTGAATGACCGGACATGAAGCAAGTCTCCTTTATCTTCTCTGAGCACTTTTCTCTCTTGGTAAGCGTTAATGTAATTAATAAGAAAAAAGCGGTGACTTGGCAAGGGGGAGCATCTCCGAATAACGAATTCAGTTGTCTGACAAACTGACGTCAGCTATAATGGCCTTATGCCAACTGTCTTTGAACGCATCATAAACCGCCAGTTGCCGGCCAAGATATTCTTTGAAGATGACAACGTCATTGTTATCACCGACCATTACCCCCGGGCGCCAGTGCATTTGCTAATAATTCCCAAAGTGGTAACGAAAAACTTCTACGAAACACCGCCGGAAACGCTCGATATGCTCAACAAATATACAAAACTAATCGCCGAAAAGTTAGACATAACCGACCATTTCCGGGTAATTGTCAACAACGGTTATGGCCAGGAGATTGACCATATCCACTACCACTTTCTCTCCGACCGCGGGGTGAAGAATCTGAAGTTTATTAGCTAAAACTGCCTTGTGGCAGCTTAGTACCACTTCGGCACAAATTTGTAGCCGTAGCTGATCACACCTTGGTGGCCTTCGGACTGGATGCGGCGAAACTCGACCCTTACCTCCATGCCAATTTTGACCTGCTCGATGTCGCAGTCAGTTACCTGCCCCATCAGGCGAGTGCCGTCGGTCATCTCAGTAATTGCCACGGCATACGGTGCCTCATCTCCCCACTGGCTGGGAGCCGTCCGGATAATCGTATAGGTAACGATCTTGCCGGTATCAGGAAGCTTGACTGTTTCAAATTCTTTATCACCTGTTTTCGGGTCAATGGCGCGGGGCGGGAGATAGGTCTTGCCGCTCTTTTTGAACTTGGACGCCTCCAGCCGGTACCGCTGGGGGTACTCTCTCCAATTTCGCGAAACAAACATCGTCATCACGCCACCTCCATAATATGTACCACCGAGGATGCTCCTGAGCCACCCATATTTTGGGCCATGCCGATCTTCGGCGAG
>CAZYRH010000268.1:0-1781 GCA_964650395.1 uncultured Ignavibacteriales bacterium | reverse complement strand
CCGGGGTTCTGTTTTTGACAATTGTGGCAGTGTTTGCCAGGTTTCTGTTTGAGCGAACGAGGGATCGCATCTTGTTCTTGCTGGGACTGGCTTCAGGCGGGTACATGCTGTTGTTTTTCTGCTACGTAGAGAACTACTCGCTGTTTGTTCTGTCTGTGGCGGTGTATTCACTGATGGGACTGCTGGTCGTCAAAGGTAAGCTTAACCGGTGGCTGATCTTGCCTGTCGTGGCGCTGGAGATATTCTTTCACGTTCTTGGTGTGACCTTGATCCCAAGTGCTCTCTACCTGCTTTTGGCTAACAGCAAGCTCGGCGATTTTCTTGCTCGTCTGAGCCGGCAACTGAAGTTGTTGATAGCACTGGTTATCGCTGTGATGTTGCTGTCAGTTTTCTATTATTTCTATACCACCGACTACTTTTTCCGCTTTGCGTTTGTACCCCTGTTGGAGAATAGATTCACAGTTGAGGGGTACACACTGTTTTCGTTGAAGCATGTCTTGGATTACCTCAACTTGCTGATCCTGCTCCTGCCTGGCTTGCCGGTAGTGGCAGCAGTGCTGCTATTTTTACCGATGCGGAAGATTCTCAAACAGAGGGAGTGCCGTTATTTGTTTATCCTGTTGGTGTCAACACTTGGCGCGGTGTTCGTCTTCGATCCCAAGGTTGGTATGCCGCGGGATTGGGATTTGTTCTCGTTTTGCGGCGTACCGATTAGTATATTCGCGTATTACTTGTACTTAAATGAGCGTCAGCACTACCAATATCTCGTGACTATTTCGACATTGTCATTCACGTTGGGCTTTCTCGCGCTTTTACCCAGAGCCGTGGCTCAAGTGCTCCCTGAGGTATCTGTGTCGCATTTCAAAAGTTATTGTAAGTATGACAGGGCGAAAAATAGAACTGGCAGAGCTATACTTATTGATTACTATAAGAAGGCCGGGAACGAAGAAGCAGAGCGCTTAGAAATACAACGGGCTTATTTAGATTTTCCTGAGAAACGATTGGCGGATAGCGCCGCTGCACTCGTTGCCACGGGTAAGTCTCTTGAGGCGGTGCCACTTTTACGTCGAGTACTTGAGGTAAACACGTTGTATGCTGACGCTTGGGCTAACCTGGGAAAGTGTCAGGTTTATATGCACAGGTATGAGGACGCTATTGAGTCCCTGGAACTTGCCAATGGCCTAAACCCATACCATCCAATTATACTAAATGACTTGGGTGTCGCATATTTGTCGGTAGGCAATTACAACAGGGCAGAAGAAATGCTGCAAAAGTCACACTCTCGTAGCCCTTCCCAGCGGGAACCTTTAGTCAATTTAGTCCGACTTTATACACTATGGGGGCGCTCAGCCCAGTACAATGAGTATTTCATAAAGCTCTCGTTAAGATCAGACGCTCCTTCTCAATTCCTGAAGGGATTGGGTGACTGGTACCTTGGGAAAAAAGACTTCACAAGGTCTGCTGAAGCCTTTCGCGCTGCCCTCCAAAAAGGCCTGGACAGCGTATACGTAAAGCAGCTTATAGCAAAGTATCCAGAACTGAGTGCACAGTTTCTTCTCCAAGCTCCGCTGCACGATTCGTCTGAGAGTCGGCAGTAACAGAGCACCTCAACAGTAAACATATTGACATACCTTGCCAATCCCTTACTTTGTTTAATAGCATGCCAAGCTTAATCCACTATACAAAGAGGTAATGTCAAGAATAGTGTGTAAAATGGTGTATCCATGTAAGTCATGCCGCTTTTGCAGTTAGCCGTGCGACCTCCTTGATTCGCTGGTTAT
>CAZYRH010000267.1:0-1853 GCA_964650395.1 uncultured Ignavibacteriales bacterium | reverse complement strand
AAACTAAAAAGTTCAAATCCCGCTGTCAAGTTATTTCTGGGACAATACACTAGCGTATGATGGAGATGATGACAGCCCGTATAAGGCTGCACGTAGGGATAACTCTCGGTGCGAGCGGTACAAACGGAGAGGCAAATGCTACAGAGGACGGGTGCCCTCCAGGAGGCTACACTTTGTCATATTACATTTAGAAAATTATATAGAAACGGGACTCACAGTGTTGCGAGTCCCGTTTATCACATCAGTTTGCCCTTAGGATATCTCTACCCGAGACAGATTCCTCAAGTTTTTCAGGCGGGGCCGCTGTTTTGAACTGTCGTATCGATTTTTCTTGGGATCAGCGTATATTTTCCCCTCAGAATCTTTCCCACTACCACAGTAAACCTTGAAGGACTCAGCCCTTGCAAACTATACAGATGCCAGTACTCTTTTTCTCCCAAGGGAGCGGATTTCCTCCGGCGTCTTCTCTTTGGCATGGCAATACTTCCTCTCTTCCAACGCACCCCTCGCTCACCTGCGGCTTGCATCAAAAAACAACTGTGACCGGTGGGGATTAAGAGAACATCTGTTTGTTGAGGTATCACCTCCTTGCTATGGTCAAAGCTAATTTGGCGGTTTTCGAAGTATTAGCAGGTACGTTCCGACACTAAATCTCTCATATAATAGACTTTTGACATACACTTACGATGTCAATTTCTCGTATAACTTCTTTATAGCACGATGCTTATAAATATTAACAACCTGCTGCTTGATACCGAGAATTCGGGCTATTTCCCTCTCTTTTTTGCCAGATAAATAATACTTGATCACTTGCTTCTGCCGGGGTGAGAGAGAATGGCTGATGTGCCATCTCAGTCGACGACGAAACTTGTCAAGATTAAGGTCGAGATTGTTTTCACTATCAGGCGTGTAATATGGTGACCGCTCATTGGCGAATGATTCAAGAAAGAGCTTGTCAACTAGTACTTCGGCGAATTCAAACTCTTTTCGGGCAACCATGATGAGCGATGCGGTCAGTGGTCTGACTTGTTGTCTGTTCTGATATTATCCAGTTCCTGCAATGAGATAGAGAATTTCTGAGCCGTCTGTTCTCTGATTTCTGCCAGAGCGATTCTCTTTTCATACGGCGACAGGTCATTGGGCAGGGCCTGGCATCGTTTCTTATAATAGCCCAATATCTGCATATGCATCGAGAGATGGCGTTTAGAAGAGTCGGCCTTGGCCTCTCTCACCTCCTTGTGGGAGGGGGCTGACTCAAAGCCACCTTTCAATGAATCTACTCCTTTTTTCTCCAGATTGATGATTTTGATCAGTGAATCATATGTTGATCGATATGCCATCTCTCGCATCCATACTGACTCGGCGAACTCAACTTCTTGATGTCCAATAAGATAACGCAAGGAATCAAGCTTGTGTTGATATTGAGCAAGCTGTTGGGTATGTTCCTGTCGGCCCTGTTGATAAGCGTTTGTAGTTTGAGTCTTCTGCCTGACTAATTTGATGTAACTTACACTGACCACAACGGCCAATAGGATAACTGCCAATAGCGCCTTTTTCATAACATCGCTCTCTCAGCCAAATACCAGAATATCCACCATGACAAATTGTGTCAAGTTTGAACTTTTTTCAAGGTTCAATCGGCCGGTACCGCTCAAAAAGAGGCTGTGTTACAAGTCAGTTTCGTCAGGTCTGCTATGTACCCAGTCAAGCACATTTTGAGGTTGTTTCAGTCGTGAATCCAAACCAGTCTGCTATTCGTGGTCTCCGGCGTGCCAGAGCCACATGTAATCAATCCGAGGTCTGCTATGTACCCAGTCAAGCACATTTTGAGGTTGTTTCAGTCGTGAATCCAA
>CAZYRH010000266.1:0-1855 GCA_964650395.1 uncultured Ignavibacteriales bacterium | reverse complement strand
TAACAACAGAGGATAAAAACTGCCCGAAGAGACCTTTTTCAACAAGCTCCTAGGATAATACACAACTCCTTTTAGATATGTTAAGCAGGAGGGAAACCAATGTTCTTTACCAAAAACAAAGAAATGATGTTTTTACTTGACTAAGATGTCAATATTTAGTATTTACAATTCTACAGTGACACTCATAAGTAGCACAAATCGAGATTATAGTTTAATAGGGGAGTTTTAAGTCATAATATATAGGGGAAGGGGTAAGTAATGCAGTTTACTAAAGCTGAAGGATACGGCGTGCTTGGTGTCATGTATTTGTCCGCCAAAAAGAGAGCTGTTATCACGCCGCTGTCAGAGATTTCCGAGACCGAGGATATTCCCGAGAAGTTTTTAGCCAAGATCTTCCAGTCTCTGTCAAGGGCCGGCTTAGTGCGCTCTTATCGGGGCGTGCGAGGAGGTTTCTCGTTTGCCAAAGACCCCAACAAGGTCTCTATCAAGGAGGTCCTGGAAGCGATCCAGGGGCCTTACCATCTGATGAGGTGCATCCCTGATCCTGAAGTTTGCGAAAAAGGTTCTTTCTGTGCTTTAAGGGAACTGTTGGTCATTTCAGAAAAAAGGTTAGTGTCTACCTTTGAGGAGTACACCCTGGCTGACCTGAATAAGTGGCAAAAGGCTAAGAGGTCTAAAAAGTCTAAGGCTTAAGCTGCTATGTAGTCCCTCTTTCACACAGATTCCTGTTTACAGCCAGTCGTTGGGGCGTTATCTTCCGTTTTAGAGATTTATACGATAATGGAGAACAGGTATGTCGGTGAGGTCTGACAAATGGATAATTGAAATGGCGCGCCACCACGATATGATCAAGCCATTCTCGGAGAACCAAGTAAAGCCGGGGATTAGCTTTGGGGTTTCTTCATACGGTTATGACATCTGTCTGTCAGACGAGTTCAAGCTGCTCAACCCGGAGGGACTTAATGAGATCAATCCTAAAGACGTCTCGGTCACGAACTTTGTTGACATTCGAGCAGATTCCATCCTGATCCCTCCGAATTCGTTTGTTCTGGCACGATCGAAAGAGTATTTCAAAATACCGCGTGATGTGATCACCATCTGTCTGGGAAAATCGACTTACGCCCGTTCTGGAATCGTTGTCAATGTTACTCCGTTTGAACCGGAATGGGAGGGATTTGCTACTATTGCGCTTTCCAATACCGCTCCTCTGCCGGTACGAGTGTATGCTCATGAAGGAATTGCCCAGATAATTTTTCTGCAGACCGATGAAGAGTGTATAAGTTCATATAAAGACAAGAAAGGCAAGTACCAGGGCCAGAAAGGCATAACCCTCTCAAAACCCAGCTAACTGCCGATACCCCGTGAAAAGGGTCTTTTCCCTTTCAACTTAGGAGTTTTAAAATGTCACAAGAAGCTGTAAAAACAATAAGCAAAAGCGTAGATAGAGCAGGGGAGAGAAAGCGCCGCATGGTCACTATAGACGGTAACACGGCGGCTGCCTATGTAGCTCATGCCACCAATGAAGTCATCGCTATTTATCCCATTACCCCCTCATCAGTCATGGGAGAAGTCGCTGACGAAAGGTCTGCCCGAGGGGAAACGAACATCTGGGGTGTGGTTCCTACGGTCATCGAAATGCAGTCTGAAGGAGGAGCATCTGGAGCGGTTCATGGCGCCCTGACGACCGGTGCCTTGACCACCACTTTCACCGCTTCGCAAGGATTGTTGCTGATGATACCCAACATGTTCAAGATTGCCGGGGAAATGACGCCTACCGTCTTCCACGTTTCAGCCCGCGCTATCGCTTCCCATGCGCTGTCGATTTTCGGGGATCACTCTGATGTCATGTGCTGCC
>CAZYRH010000265.1:0-1931 GCA_964650395.1 uncultured Ignavibacteriales bacterium | reverse complement strand
GAGGATTTACTGTTGGAGTGTATCCTCGAACATGGTATCCGGCGGAACCGGCAGTGAGTCTTTGGGGAGAGAATGCGTCTCATCGAGGTATAGACTGTCGTTCAGGTCCGGTAAGATCATCGGCTGGATCAGGACTAATTCTAAGCGATTGTCCCGCAGTATTTGCAGCGTAGCTCCACCATTCTCAAGATTATCCAGGATACGTTCTACGAGCTCACGGTGGGTTTTTATACGATCACCGTCAACAGTACGGATTCTGTCACTGACTCTCAAGCCGCAGGCATACGCCAGCCTGTAGACATCGATGGTGTCGACGACAAGGTAATTGTCTTCATCGATCTTGATGGAAAAACCAAGCTGTCCTTTTAGGGGGAGGCCTTCCACAAAGGCTCTGTTTTGACCGGCATCGGGTCGCTTTGCTGTCCGCGGTGGACGAATAGTTGAAACCAGCTTTGATCCGTATGGCTCTGTGGCTATCCAGTCGGCTAAAGTGCGATCCGGAGTCAAGACCCACTTGTTCAAGAGATAATCTTCGAGTATCTGTCGGCCGGGAGTATGCGCGACCCAGAAGGCTGAATGATAGGCATCATCTGTAGAATCAAGGCCAATGATGTTCCGGCAGGTAGCGATAGCCAGCAACATGGCCAGATTGTCGCGCCGGTTGGGACCCGGTTGCATAAGCGGATGGTCAGCAATTCGGAGGTGAATCGAGTCCTCGGGTTGAACCGTCTGATCCAGCATCCTTTTGGCAAGTTGAAATATCAGGTCCAAAACCATCCGATTGCCGGATGGCGCTGCTTCTATCAGGGAACTCTCCTTCAACCCGCCAAAGGGGATAATGAGCGGGTCCCCAGAGCCGATAGTTGGGAAATACCTGACCAGATAAATATCGAATTCCTTTTCACACCACCAAATACCGGAAAGCTCCGTGAGAATATGCAGAACGGTGTCACCTTTCTCAGACCAGAAGGCAGTCAGTGAACTATCGTTTCGAGCTACCCACCGCATGTCGCGAGCGGCCGAGCGAGCCTCGTAAAACTTAGGGTAAAGACCCGATTGCAGCGAAACACAGCGGTCGTTGATAGCGATTTTGGGGATAAAATGCGTGTAACTGAAAATGGAGTAGTATGCTTCCTGAGCTACAACTGCAGGTATGCAGCAGATTGCCGCAATTAGAAGCAGACCGACCTTCTTCATGGACTGTAAGTAAGACGGTGTCTTGCGGGAAAGCAAGGTAAAATGCGGATCGCCGTTTTTAACCCCTTGTGTTACCGATTGTATTTGCTTACTAATTTCACAGATGGAGAAAAGCAAAGCACTATAACTGTGGGAGACTATGTGAAGATAAGCCGTTCTCGAACCATAGCATTTCTTTTGGCGACCTTGTCGACATTTCTTTTGTACTCCTGTGGTTCTAAGACTGAAAAAGAAAGTTATCTTAAGCAAACCGAAACTGCCAAATCCATGGTTCCGTTGCCGCTATCTGACAGCGTCATCATTGAACTGGCCGGGGCCGATTCGCAAACAGTGTTTGACCTGTTAAGAATCAATCACCATGTGGAGCATAGATTGTCTGCTATGGGAGTATTCGTTACAGCCATTGACTCCATAGAGAACGGTGGCGGCGCATACTGGTTGTATTCTGTCAACGACAGTATACTGCCGGTTGCGTGCGACAAGTATGTAACTAAAATCGGCGATATCGTGAAGTGGCATTTCCGAAAAACCACTCGATAGCAATTCCGCACCAAGACCGTCTTATTTGGGCTTGCAGATAAGTAATCCTTCGCATAGAAGAAGCAGCCGTCGAGTTATTTTTCGCTACAGCAACCGGTTGTGTGCGAAGTAATCAAAGGCCGTTACTGCAGCGCTGTTGCTAACACTCCGGCGGAGGGCCACCGCGGAAAAGATAATCAACCAAATAGGTCAGA
>CAZYRH010000264.1:0-1966 GCA_964650395.1 uncultured Ignavibacteriales bacterium | reverse complement strand
GCGGCCATCGCAATGGGTATCGACAGCGGAGTTTGTTGACCTCGGTGGGAATGCTTGATTTGAAAGTGCCGCGGGATCGTGAGGGTCAGTACCGGCCTGATCTTTTTGCCCGTTACCAGCGAGTTGATAGTTCTCTGGAGGAGACGATCCGGGCGATGTTTCTTCGGGGTGTATCAACCAGGAAGGTGGGCGAGATTCTTGATGTGCTGTGTGGAGAGCGGCTCTCAGCCAGCAAGGTTTCAACTGTCACCAAAGAGCTTGATCAGGCCGTTATCGACTTTGCCAACAGTCCGATCGACGATGATTTTCTGTTTTTGTTTGCGGATGCACTGACAGTGAAGATTCGTTTTGAGCTGAAAGCGAAGAAGGTCAAGCTGTTGGTGGCTTACGGTATCAGGACTGACGGCAGCCGGGAGCTCATCAGCTTCCAGCGAGCTAATTCGGAGTCAACAGCTTGTTGGAAAGCTTTTTTAGAGAACCTGAAGGTCCGTGGATTGGTTGGCGGTAATCTGAAACTGATTGTCATGGATGGTGGCGCTGGTTTGTGGGCGGCTGTCCAGGAAGTGTATCCCCTGGTTGAACATCAACTTTGCTGGGTCCATAAGCTGCGTAATGTCGCTAAATACTGCCCTAAGAGATACCGGGAAGAATGCCTTTACCAAGCAGCTCAAATCATGTATGCCTCATCTTCGACAACAGCCGCCAAACGTTTCCGAGCCTGGAAGAAACAATGGCAGAGCAAGATCCCCAAAGCTGTCAACTGCCTGGAGAAAGACTTTGACAAACTGATACCGGTCTTTCACTTCCCCCAACCGTTACGTAAGATAATCCGTACCACCAACGTCATTGAACGCTGTTTCCGGGAGGTCAGACGACGGCTGAAGGTGATGGGCTACTTCCAGAACTCCAAGAGCTGCGACCGTATCACCTATGCCATCTTCAACTACTTCAACACCAAATGGAAACGCCATAACCAGCGAATCAAGGAGGTCGCACGGCTAACTGCAGAAGCGGCATGACTTACATGGATATACCTTTTTACACACTATTCTTGACATTACCTGGATTAGAAAATAATCCAGAAAGTCTGCAAAAAGTACGACCATCCCTGCCGAAGCAAGGATGGCCTCAGATACTATACCCGGGCTGCCGGGAAATGTGTTCTGCTTACTGTGTGCAGTATACCGGTGCTGGCCCTCCGCGGTACAGGTAATTCACCAGATAGGATACATCGGCTACGTTCACTAAGCAGTCGCCGTTAACATCGGCCGTTTCCTCGATAAGTGGAGGAGGACCACCGACAAACTGATAGGCTATGAGATAGGTCAAATCAGCTACGTTTACTAGTCCATCGAGATTAAGATCGCCGACAGTGTGGCCAATCAGGGTCACAGTGCCGTAAGCTGTAAACGGGGCATTGTCATCGAACTCACCCGAAACCGTAAAGGACTTCAGGGATGTGCCGTAGAAAGCCCCATAGGCTTCAAGAAAGTCGCCAATAGGAAATACTATCTCCATAACCTCGTTGGTGAATCCTGGATAGGAGGACAGAATCGTCCAGGATGTTGAGGCAACGGTCTCGTTAATGCGCATGGTTGAAGGAACGATGTCGCTTGGCGTTCTTTCGCCGCTGAAGTCGCCGAGATATATCGTCCCCAGCATGGGATCAATGGCATGGGAGTAAAAGGCAAACATGGTGTCGGGGACGATGATTAGCTTTGGTGGTGGGAAGAAGATTGATTCAATCAAAGACCGACCTTCGTCGTACGTCATATACCAGAGGTGAAAACCAAACAAATAGGTTTCGGTTCCTTTAACGCTCGTTCTTACCCCGATGGGTTCATCTTCATTCATGGAATTCACACCGGGAAGGGCTTTGAATATGTGCGTTGTCTCACCGCTGTCGTTGAGTATGAAGGTCGATACTGATGGCGGTGTATTGGTGGGCCAGAAACTTTGCAATAGG
>CAZYRH010000263.1:0-2045 GCA_964650395.1 uncultured Ignavibacteriales bacterium | reverse complement strand
CGCCCTCAATGGCGTTCTGCGGGCATTCTCTTGCACATAGCATGCAGCCGTTGCATTTCTCGGCGTCAATGTAATAGGTGATCAGGTCCTTGCACAACCCGGCCGGGCACTTCTTGTCCCGGACGTGGGCCTCATACTCATCTCGGAAGTACCTAAGTGTACTCAGTACGGGGTTGGGTGCCGATCCACCCAGGGCACAGAGCGAACAGCTTGCGACTGTATGGCAGGTTCGTTCCAGCAGCTCGAGGACTCCCTCTTGGGCCTGGCCGCTGCAGATATCGTTAAGCATTCTGCTGATCTGCGTCAGTCCCTCGCGGCACGGCACGCACTTGCCGCATGACTCACCGACGAGGAAGTCGATGAAGTATCGGGCGATGTCCACCATGCAGTCGTCCTCGTCCATTACGATCATGCCGCCTGAGCCCATCATCGAGCCCACCTTGGTGAGCTGGTCGAAGTCCACCGGCAGGTCGAGCAGACTTTCCGGAATCACACCTCCCGAAGGTCCGCCAGTCTGCACCGCCTTGAACTTCTTGCCGTTGGGGATCCCGCCGCCAATATCAAAAATAATTTCACGAAGGGTTATCCCCATGGGTACCTCTACCAAGCCAGTATTCCGGACCTTGCCCACCAAGGAGAAAACCTTGGTGCCCTTGCTGCCACCCCAGGGGTTTTCGGTCACATCACCGGTGCCGATGGAAGTGAACCACTTGACGCCGCGCAGGATGATCAGGGGCACGTTGGCATAGGTTTCTACGTTGTTCAGGTTGGTGGGCCGGTCCCAAAGGCCGTGCTCCACAGTGTGGATGTACTTGGCGCGTGGTTCACCAGGCCGGCCTTCCATGGAGGCCATCAAAGCCGTGGACTCGCCACATACGAAAGCGCCGGCTCCAAGGTGAATAGTGATATCGAAATCAAAGCCCCGATCAAAGATGTTCTTGCCCAGGAGGCCGTACTCGCGCGCGTCGGCGATAGCCTTTTTCAAACGCTCAAGGGCCAGGGGGTACTCATGGCGGATATAGATATATCCCCTGCTGGACCCAATGGCATAGGCGGCGATGGCCATGCCCTCCAGCACTGAGTGAGGATCCGCCTCGATGATGCTGCGGTCCATGTAAGCACCGGGATCGCCTTCGTCTGCATTACAGACGACGTACTTGGGATCTCCGGGCGCCTCGCGGCAGCTCTTCCACTTAAGGCCGGTAGGGAAACCTCCACCCCCGCGACCGCGAAGCCCAGAAGCAATCATCTCCTGCACGACCTCCTCGGGTTGCATCTCGGTGAGTACCTTGGCCAGGGCCTTGTAGCCGTCTCGGGCGATGTACTCCTCGATCACCTCCGGATCAATTAATCCGCGGTTGCGAAGCGCAAGGAGACGCTGCTTTTTAAAAAAGTCAATATCACTCATCTTAGGCACAACCGACTTCTCATCTGGTGGTGTGAACATGAGCTTCTTAAGCGGCCGGCCCTTAAGCATGTGTTCTTCGACCAGGAGAGGGACGTCCTTCACATTGAGAAACTGATAGAAAATTCCGTCGGGCTGGACTACCATAACCGGCCCCTGGGCGCAGAAGCCGTTACACCCAGTCATGACCACGGCCACTTCGTCGGTGAGTTCGTGTTTGGCCAACTCGCGCTCCAGGGCATCTTTGATCTTGTAGGAACCGCCGGAGACGCAACCGGTTCCAGCGCAAAGCATAAGATGCATACGGTAGCCGTCCCCCTCCTTGCCGACAGATGGCTTTCCCTCTACGTTCTTGATCGGTGTCGTACTCATAGCGTTTGCTCGCCCCCTATGGCCAGGGCATAATCCTCGACTATGTTTCCCTTCATAATATGCTCGTCGAAAATCTCTTTTACTTTCTTCTTATCAAGATCCACGTACTTTACAGGGGCTTGCTTAATTACCTCGACGGTCATCATTGGCTCGCGACTGCAAAGACCCGCACAGCCGGAGGTGGTGACGATGATGTCACTGGCACCCGACTCCTCCACGCAGCGCATGACCTCAGCCATTATTTTCCGTGCACCGGCCGAAATCCCGC
>CAZYRH010000262.1:0-2046 GCA_964650395.1 uncultured Ignavibacteriales bacterium | reverse complement strand
CTAGCGGTGGGGTTAATCTGTCAGTGTGAAGCACCAGCGGAACATTTTGTTGACCGACCCTCTGTAATGATTCCGGCCGCTCAATATATATACTTATTTATTAGTCATAGGATAAACGAGTTTTTTCATCAACTAATAGTGGTTGAATAATTTGCTGCCATCCGGCATCGTTCCATGTTCCCAACTGTTCGTGTATATTGAAGTACTTTTGAGGTATAGGATGAGAGCCATAAACGACTTCAAGGCTATACTTCATTTTAATAAAGTTACGAAAGTACGTAATATAAGGACAAGGGGGATAACCCACAATTAATCCGGTGGCAAGGTGTATTACCTCTGCTCCGTTCCCTTTCATTTCCTCTACAGCATATTCAACATTACCACCCGGGCAACCATCACAAGTGGTATATCCGACAATTTCAACTTCCACATTCTTGTACCTACTGAACGCACCTTCTCTGTTTCGCAATGATCTGAAGCATTTCCCGCCCGCACACCTGCGATAGCGGTCACAGATGATTATGCCAATCTTTGTTTTTTCTTTCATATCGACTCCGACTGTAAAAGAAACTTTGAAACAAATTGTTAGTCATTTAATATCTAAGATAGTCTAATTAACAAGTTCACTTCCCGATTTATAGCGCAGCGAAAAAGTGGTCAGGTGCAACGATTTGCTATGCATCTGATATTTTCTCGGTTTTTACGACTACAGGTTGATATTTTGTATTTTTTGCAATCTTTATGAAATTTGGATTCTTCCGCCGGGCGACAAGAATATCTGAGTCTTTGATTATCTCAATAACTTTCTTCATTTTTTTGACTTTTGCATATCCCATATTTTTTGAAATATCAACCCTTTTTATATAAACAACAGTCTAAGTTTTTTCATATTCTCCTCTTGAATATACATTGGCAACACTGTATCCCTGCCTATTTTTTCTTATAATATAATTTTTTTAACAAGTAGGCAGAAAAAACCTCCCGATTGGGGGAGCTTGAATTCAATGCGGGGTTGACGAGACTTTGACTCGCGGTCTCATACCTTTTGGCCCGCGAGATTCTCACACATTAGGTCAGTTTCTTGGAGTTCTTTCCTGTACTACCCAGGGTGGCGTGGAGGTAATCATAACCAGTCCAACTTTACGTTTACAACACCTCGCGTTACTTCTAAATTACGGATGTGTCTTTTGATCGGGTAATACTTATCATCATCGATGCCTGCGGTGTCGGCGAGCTTCCTGACGCCGCTCAATACGACGACAGCGGCTCAGCTACTATTCCTCATGTCGCCCGCACAGTAAGCGGGCTTTCTATGCCCAACTGCCAACGGCTAGGGCTGGGCAACATCGTGGAGATCATAGGGGTCCCACCGAACAAATCAACCATCGGCTGCTGGGGGAAAATGGCGGAAAAATCGCCCGGCAAAGACTCCACGGCCGGTCACTGGGAAATTGGCGGTGTCATTTTGGACAAGCCGTTTCCCCTTTTCCCGAATGGCTTCCCGCCGGAGCTGGTCAGAGAGTTTGAACGGTGCGCCAACGTGAAAACCATCGGCAATAAAGCCGCCAGTGGAACTGAGATCATCAAGGAACTTGGTCAGCGGCATCTTGAGACAGGCGAGATTATACTCTACACCTCCGCCGACTCGGTCTGGCAGATGGCCGTCCATGGGGATTTATATCCACTCGAGAAGCTGTATGAAATCTGTCAGGTGGCAAGAGACATATTGAAAGGTGAATATGCAGTGGCACGGGTTATTGCCAGGCCATTTATCGGTACACCTGGCAATTTCACCCGCACTGCCGGACGCAGAGATTTCTCCCTGGAGCCACCCCAAGACACAATCCTCGATCTGCTGGTAAAAAAGGGTCTTAAGACCCTGGCGATTGGAAAGATTTGGGACTTGTTCGCTGGTCGTGGCTTGACCAACAAGGTCAAGACAGTTAATAACGATGAGGTGATGGCAGCAATCATTGACTTTGTTAAGAATGACAAAAGTCATGCTATGGCTTTTGCCAATCTGGTCGACTTCGATATGCTGTGGGG
>CAZYRH010000261.1:0-2084 GCA_964650395.1 uncultured Ignavibacteriales bacterium | reverse complement strand
AGAACCGACCTTAGCTATGCAGCTGTTCTACGGGCGGGAATACGGGAATACTGGATATCAAAACTCGATGATAGGCAGCCGTTCTTTGCGGGCAGGTTTCTTCAACATCTCGTCGATCAAATTGTTTTTTTCTATGCGGTCGATCTGCATGCGCAGAAAGTCGCTATACTGGCTGTTACGTGTCAGGTACCCGACGGACAGGTCCTGCTGGTGAAAATGTAGTTCTTCACCGGCCTCGATTCGGTTGATTGCCTCAATGACCAACTCCGTACCAAGGCTGGTTAGCTGCATATTTATGGAATTAACCGTATCAGTTGGTTTGGCCACCGCTCGCCGCTGTGCTAGAATGTTGCCGCCATCGATAATCCTGGTCAACTTGTGGATCGTCACGCCGATATTGTACGGATCCCAGTTGACAATAGCCCAATCGGTGCAGAAAGTGCCTCGATAATAAGGCGATAATCCCCAGTGCAGGTTCAGGGCAAGTTTAGCCGTTTCCAGGGTTCTCTTTTTGACCAACGATGTGCCGTGATCCAGGATCAGGTCAGGTTTCTCCTGCTGCAGTCTTTCCCGGACTGTCTTCGCGTTGATGTTGCTTACTTCCAGGACCGGAATCTCAGGGTTGAGCCTGTGCCAGCGGTTGCCGAAGTAGTGGTTATATGTAGCCTCACAGCTTTTCATAACTGATCGTCGAGACAGTCTTGATATGAGGGCATAGAGAGTCCCGGCTGCGCCTCTTTCTTTCATCTTTGTCCACAAGCTCGGATCATCAGAGGGCTCTTCCAGTACGGCCAGAGCTACTTTGTGACATTCATTGATTCGGTTGACAAAATAGATCAATGGCGGTTGCGGACGGATCAAACAGACGATCTTGGTCATGGTCAATACCCCTTTCTTGCCAGCCTTTCCATCACGTTAATCAGCCGCAGGTCGGATCGGATGAGCTCGTATTGTCGGACAAGGTCGACATTTCCTCTAAGAATGAACCTACCCAATTGCATGAGATGTCTCTTATTCCCTTTCAATGGCAGTGAGTTCTTCCTGGGGACTACTGTCAGCCCTAGTTCGAGACCGGCACCAACGGATTGTCGGATTACTTCATCGGAATAATTCCCGTTGGGATATGATATAATCAGCGGTCTCTCTCCGACTATCTCTTCTAAAGCTGACTGACAGCCGCGGATCTGGTCTGCCATGCCTGCCTCTGAGTAGTTTGTCAGTACGGCATGGTTGCAGGTGTGGTTGCCGAAGGTGACGAGCTCTTCTTCGGAAAACTGCTTCAACTCAGACGGTGTGAACGGACGATCGAGATCCCCTATGGGGCGAAAAGCTGCCTCGCCAAAAGCGGATATGAGTCGACCCTCTATCTCATTGGCAGTGAGTGATTTTAATCGTTCAGTTTCGACATTTATCGTCTGGAGATCTTTGCCCTGCCTGATTCTTTCCCGGTACAGAACATCCCACCAAAAGCACTTTCCCTGCTGCACATGATCGGTCGATATGAAAAACACCGCCGGGACCTGGAATTCTCTCAAGACCGGCAAGGCCCGATGGTTGTTGTAATAGCCGTCATCAAAAGTCAGCAAGAGGTACTTGCCGGATTCCTTCAGCCCGTTGAGAATTTCCCGGGGCGTAACAACAGTATAGCCCTGGCTGAGAAAGTATTCAACAAACCTGCGAAAGCTCTCCACTGTGATCCCTTCCAGTGGATGAACCAGCTTAGAGTTTATTTCCTCCTGGCTTTGAAACAGGCTGTGAAAAAGGCCCGTGATGAGGGCGCTTTTCTCCCCGAAAAGTCTCACGTGGCCGCGCGCGAGAGCGTCGCTGCCCACCCTGACTACGGCTTTCAAGTAGCGGACCATCAGCAGGAATCTCCTTTGAACTGAAGCGCAACCCGATGGAACAAGACCACGGTAATTGCTGCCAAATGGTTATTTCTGTCGTATGATACTGTTGATTGGCCCAGGGTTATCGCGTTCACGACTGTGCCTTTCTCAAACCCAAAAGACTACCTACACCACGCCTAAGGGCAAGTGAGCCGCGGGCAAGTGGTCCAGGAAGTCCGGCCAGTAACCGATGCACCA
>CAZYRH010000260.1:0-2088 GCA_964650395.1 uncultured Ignavibacteriales bacterium | reverse complement strand
CTGCGGTATCAACGGCGCTCCGCTTACCATGCATGCCTTCAACCACGCCCTGCCGTCATACGGGCTATGGATGGTGGCGGTGGGCGTGATGCTGTTCGCCTTTTCGACCGTAGTGGCATGGTTATATTACGGTGAAAAGGGGATTGAATATCTCGGAGGAAAGAAAGCCAAGCTGCCGTACAAGTGGCTTTATATCATCTTTACGCTTTTGGGGGCGCGGTTTGACCTGAAGGCGGTCTGGTCATACGCTGATACGGCCAACGGTCTGATGGCTGTCCCCAACCTGATCGCTCTGGTCGCCCTATCGGGCGCCGTTGTCGCTATGACCAGGAAGTACATGCGCGAGAAGGCTCAAGGGTTGCACAAGCCGTTTAAATAGGCGGTAGCGCTCCCGCGCCGTCTTCTATGACGACAGAACCGACCAGAACAAGTAAATCAACCCAGACACAGCAAGGATCAATGCTGCCAGCACACCCAATGTGAGGATTAACAGCAGGCATTGCAGGAATTCACCCATCGTACGTCTCTTGTCGCTGTGGCCCGAGAGAACCCTAAGAAAGGCGAGCAACATCTCCAGTATGCTTTTTAGCAACATGGCTTTATCTCCTAGTGTTGCGTCCCAAATATATGTTCACATATTCTTTTGCAGTAGCACGGGCATCATGCCCGTGAATCATGGGCAAGATGCCCATGCCACGATTTAATTTGCTGCTTTTTTTATTAGCATGTATTTCTGGGACATCACACTAGCCCCCAATTCTCCATAAGCCAATAGCAGATGGGCAGTTAGCAAAACCGCGGTCTGACGTATCGCTCCCATACCGGCAAACGACGCATAGTCCAGAGTCTGGTGCCGTGTAGGTGCCCGGTGGGTAGCCAAAGGCATAGTTGAGGTACATGTCCCTAAGTTCCACCAACTTTTTGGCAAATTCCGCATCGTCTTCCTTTTCCTGGCTTTGTAATCGGAGGTTCCGTGGGCGGCAGATGTCCACATCTGCCCCGGCACCGATAATATGTGATTTACATTTTGCTCGTCTGACCTAATATGAAAACATGGAAGCGAGCAAAGATTCGGTGACCTGCGTTGGTTTCCCTTCGCCGGCAGCCAACTATATGGAAGCGGCGCTGGACTTGAACGAGCACCTTGTCAAGCATCCCTCCGCGACTTTTTTCGTGCGGTTGACCGGTGATGCCATGATCGAAGCCGGTATTTGTTCGGGAGATATCCTGATTGTCGACCGCTCTCTGAGGCCGGCGGACAACAAGATTGTGGTGGCTGTTGTCAACGGTGAATTCATGGTCAGGCGGATGCGGATTGCCCGGGGAAGACTTTGTTTAGCGCCTGAAAATGACAACTGCCAGCCAATTGAGATTGACGAAGGAACTGAAGTTGAGATATGGGGAGTGGTAACCACTGTGATTCATCCTCTGTGATCGGTGGGAGAAGTCTTATGTCACTGTCATCTCTATTTGCCCTGGTGGATTGCAATAACTTCTATGTCTCCTGTGAGCGGGTGTTCAATCCGCAGCTTGAGGGCAAACCGGTAGTGGTGCTGTCCAACAACGACGGCTGCATTGTGGCTCGTTCCAACGAAGCCAAGGCGCTGGGCATCAAAATGGGAGAAGCGTTCTTTAAATTTTGCAACGTAATTGAACACCACGGGGTATTTGTTTTTTCCTCCAACTATACGCTGTACGGCGACATGTCCCGGCGGGTTTTTGCCACCCTGGCTCGGTTTGCGCCGGAGATAGAGATTTATTCCATCGATGAAGCCTTTTTGAACCTCACCGGTTTTGAAAAAGGCAATGTGACCGCCTACGGCCAAAAGATACGGGCAACGGTCAAGCAATGGACCGGCATACCGGTTTCTATTGGTATTGCCCAGACCAAGACGCTGGCCAAGATAGCCGGCCACGTTGCAAAGTACTCAGCAAAGGTTGAGGGAGTTCTGGATTTGACCATTCCGGAATATCGAAAGGAAGCATTGGCCGTGACGCCCGTAGGAAACGTCTGGGGAATCGGCCGTCGGCTCTCCAAGCGTCTCACGGCTAAAGGGATCGAAACCGCCCTCCAGTTAAGCGAGGTGG
>CAZYRH010000259.1:0-2105 GCA_964650395.1 uncultured Ignavibacteriales bacterium | reverse complement strand
CGATTTAATTTGCTGCTTTTTTTATTAGCATGTATTTCTGGGACATCACACTAGAGGAACCACGCCCCCTTTTTTCTTTGGATTTACGCTGATTTACATGATTACTTACTCATGTGAAGAATACCACTCCTACCTACAGCCTCGGCGTTCGTTTGGCGCATGCGTTGACAATCATTGTCTTGCTGTTTCTTTTTGCGACCGGCGTCCGGCTGGCCTGGTTTGAGCAGGGTTTTTTTTCTCGCGGGGTCACCGATCTTGTCGATACAATAGCTCCAAGAGGATCTGTCTTCACCATTCACATTTTCCTCGGGTTGACTTTTGTCGCAGTCGGTGTATATTATTTTGTTTATCTGCTTCTGAATAAGGAATCGCAGCGACTGTTTTTGTTGTTTTTGGATACCCAGTACAGCTTCACAAAGAAATTCTTCTATCTGCTGGCTTTAGCTATGGGGTTAATTTCGATTTTGAGCGGGGTGACTCTCTACAGCGGTTTGTATGTCGGCTCGGATGGCTATACCTTTATGAAGTATGTTCATTACTACTGCTTTATCTTTTTTCTGGGATTCACGGTTTTCCATGTGCTTAATATTGTCATCTCAAGAAGGTCAAAGCTGAACAGCATCTTTTTTGTACGACCCGCACCGGGGTTTTTCAAGACCAGGGTTTTCGGTGTGTCGTTATTAGTTGCGCTTCTCGTGGGGGTAGCAGTTCACACGGTAGTAAAAGCACCGGCAACGCTGGTCTGCCGAGAACAGAATCGGGATGTCGTTGTAGACGGAAGAGAGTTCGATATCGAGTGGATGGGAGCCGATTCTCTGGTAGTACAGACGGCGGGTGGGGTGAACTTTGAAGGGGGCGTGTCGGAGGTAACTGTTAAAACGTTTCACAACAGCCAGTATATCTATTTTCTCGTAAGGTGGACCGACTACACTCGTTCTTGTAATCGCCATCTGGTCAAGACCAAGGGTGGCTGGGTGGAGGAAGTGTCAAGGTACCTCGATATCTTTGGCGAAAGCATCTATTCGGAAGACAAGGTGGCTCTGTCCTTTCATAAAAGCAGAAGCGGGTGCCTGGCAACCTGTCATGTGCGGACTCCGGGCAAGATGGGGCTTCACTACACCGATGGCGATACTGCTGATGTCTGGCAGTGGTTGGCAGTCAGCACCAATCCCGCCTGGGAGGTTGATGACGGCTGGTGGGGGGCATACGAAGATGCAATTGTCGGGGGACAACACTATGACAACCTAGCCAGCGGGGGGTACCGCTCTAATTTGAACGAGGACTGGCATCAACCGTATTTCCTTCCACAGCACATAGCAATGCGTGACTGGATCTATATTGATGCGCATAACTATGTTGCCTACCATGCGGACATTGATACCTTCTCCGTGGGTGACCGTGTTCCGGCAGTACTGGTGGCTCCGGTGGTGGGCGACCGCGGAGACGTGAAGGCGCACGGGACGTGGCGCAATGGCGTGTGGACGGTGGAGTTTGTCCGCCGCCTTTCGACGGGTTCACCGTTTGATGATGTCTTCAAAGGAGAGTTGTATCTTGGAATTGCACCTTTCGACAACTCCGATTCCAAGCACGCCTACCACCTCAGGTCGATCAGACTGATAATCAAGTAGCATAGCGGCAGCCTGGCGCTATTGCTTGCAGTTTACGACTGATCTTGCAAGATGCTGAGACGATTGGGGATACGTTCATATTATTGTGCGCAACTGCATTCTTTTCAATTGGCACTACGAGGGTCTTGTATTCAAAGGGATAAGGTTTCATATTGCGCTCGGTAATACGGACACTTTGAGAGTACGATGAGAGCAAACCAAAACCACCGCTCAGCAGGGTTGACAATCACGCTTGTTGCTTATTATTCTGTTTTAGTAGCTTTCCTGGTAGGGGCGTTTTTCCCAGAGCATCGAGTTTGGGGTGTCAACTGGTGGGCCTACTTCCCATATTATGTTCCTTTTGTCCTCTTTGCTATAGGCGCGATTGCGCCATTAGTTATACGGATTGTACCCACGCGTGATACCTCGGACGACAGGAGCAGCAAGTACTTCATTGTTGCAACTGGCCTCATTGTGCTGTATGGGCTGGCGTTCTAT
>CAZYRH010000258.1:0-2105 GCA_964650395.1 uncultured Ignavibacteriales bacterium | reverse complement strand
TGTTCTCTTTCTTACCAACGGAGTAACCATCCCAATCCTTTTCAAGAATAAATGATGTGATAGCGGTGTCTTTCGGGTCGTCGGTGGTTTTAGCGGTGGCAATCGTGGCAAAGGCGTATGAAGGCGATGTGATGAAACATTTGGTCCCGTTGAGAATCCAGTGGTCGCCGTCCTTGCGGGCGTATGACTTAGTGGCGCCGGCATCGGAGCCGGCTTCAGGCTCAGTCAGACCAAATGCCACCAGCTCGCTGGCGGCGCGAGGAAGATACTTCTTCTTTTGCTCCTCATTGCCGAAGGCCAGAATGGGATAGGCTCCTAAAGAGTTATGTGCAGCAATCGTTATGCCGGTTGATCCACAGACACGAGAAAGCTCCTCGACGGCGATCGAATAACTGACGGTGTCGACCGGTTGACCGCCGTACTCCTCCGGGATGAGCATACTCATCAGGCCCATGTCAGCCATCGGCTTGATATGCTCATGCAGAAAACGCTGTTCTTCGTCAAGAGTTGCAGCCAGCGGCTCTATCTTCTCTAAGGCGAAGGCGCGTATTTTTTCACGAAACTCGTGATGTTTTTTCTCCAGCATGACTTACTCCCTCAGCAAGTCTCTGGAGATGACCATCTTCTGGGCTTCGGTGGTTCCCTCGTAGATTTCGGTGACACGGGCGTCGCGGAAATAGCGCTCCACGGCGTACTCTTTCATGTAGCCATAACCGCCATGAATCTGCACCGCCTCGTTGCAAACATAATTGGCCGTCTGCGAACAGAACAGCTTGGACATTGACGATTCGCGATGACAGGGGACACCAGTGTCCTTCATTAAAGCTGCCCGATACCCCAAGAGTCGTCCGGCATCGATACGAGTAGCCATTTCCGCCAACTTGAACTGAATAGCCTGGAAGTTGGCAATTAGCTGGCCGAACTGCTTGCGTTCCTTGGAATACTTGATGGCTTCGTTTAGCGCCGATTGGGCAATGCCGATAGCCTGGAACGAAACCCCTATGCGGCCGGAGTTCAGAATAACGACCGCCATGCGGAATCCTTCACCGGGTTTGCCCAGGAGATTTTCCTTGGGGACCTTGACATCGGCGAAGCTTATCTCGCGCGTGTCGGAAGCCTTCATGCCACACTTCTTCTCCGGTTTGCCCACAGTGATACCATCACTATCCTTGTCCACCACAAAGCAACTGATCCCTTTGCGCCCAGCCTCAGGATCGGTTCTGGCAAAAACGATCAGCACTGAAGCAAATCCGCCGTTGGTGACAAAGGTCTTAGTGCCGTTGAGCAGGTAGTGGTCGCCTTTATCGGTGGCAGCCATCGATATCGCAGCGATATCCGTACCGGCATTGGGTTCGGTCAGGCAGTAGGCCCCAATTTTCTCCCCCGCGGCCATCGGCGGAAGATACTTCTTCTTCAACTCGTCAGAACCGAAGGTGTTTATGATTTCACAGGAAAGAGAGTTGTGGACTGATAGCATGATGCCGAATCCCGCGCAGGCTGCGCAGATCTCCTCCAACACTCCCATGAACGTGACGGTGCTCAAGCCGGAGCCGCCATACTCCTCAGGGACAGTGAAACCCAAATATCCCAGCTCGGCGCACTCTTTGATGAGGTCTTCAGGCGTTGTGCCCTGCTCGTCAAACTCTTGGGCCCGCGGGTAGAGGCGCTTTTGGGCGAAATCTCGCGCCATTTTTTTTAGATCAAGGTCATCTTCAGACAGATTGAAATCCATAGCAACCCTCCTTATGAACTGTAGTCGTAAAAGCCGCGCCCACTCTTGCGTCCAAGGTAGCCGGCCTGCACCATTTTCCTCAGGAGCGGACAGGGACGGTACTTGGGATCGCCCAACCCTTCGTGCATGACCTCCAGTATTGCTAAACACACATCAAGACCAATAAAATCAGCTAGGGTGAATGGCCCCATCGGGTAACCGGCTCCCAGCTTCATCACCTCGTCAATCGATTCGACTGTCGCGACCCCTTCCATGTATGCATAGATAGCTTCATTTATCATTGGGAAGAGGATGCGGTTAACAGCAAAACCGGGAAAGTCGTTCACCTCCACCGGTGTCTTGCCAAGTTTCTTGGAGATGTCACTAACCAGCG
>CAZYRH010000257.1:0-2112 GCA_964650395.1 uncultured Ignavibacteriales bacterium | reverse complement strand
GAACAGTATCGAGACTGAGAATAGCTTGGTTCTGATAGATTTGGCTACCCCGCCTAAGGCGGGGAGAAACCTGACAAGCTATCTCGATCAACATTTACCTGAAAGTTTTTTATTGATTGACCAGCTACCAAAGAGTCATAATTTCAGTATGACTGTTGCGAAACTTATGACCAAATGCCCCTTCTGCAAGGAACCGATAGTAGCGGGAGCAACCAAATGTAAACACTGCCAATCCGATCTTACCGGTCTGTCCGCTTTCAAACCCTCACGGTTTTCAAAATTCAATACTTTCCGCAGCGGCTTTTTGATGGGAGTCCTGTTTACGCTGGCACTGGGGCTTTTGACATACCTTCAATGCAGCTCTGGGAACTGACTAAGCGCCAAGAGAGCCATATCCGGGTGTTTGCGAACAAAGGGAAGCAATCTTATCCCCATATAGTTTAAGAAAATAGATGCTGCCTACGACTTTGAGGGGTGCTATTTGAACCTTCAACAAAACCCCAAGCACGAGCGATAAACCACCCCATCAACTGACATACCCTCTGCGGCATACACCAACAAAGCCCCTAAAGCTCCTTAATTTACTGCCACACAATCAATTGCAGGTTAAACATTCTTGCCGATAGGCCGACAAAGTAGGTATGTCGCCGGTTAGGACGACAGTCGAAAAAAACATCAGGAGGAGATCATCAGTACAACTCCTTGTAACGTGACATCTGGAGTTTGGGTTGAAGAGTATGAGTTACAAATCGACCAAGCATAATTTGACAAGAAGCAGAGCAATTAGAGGAGCAATCATAATTGCGATTATAGCCATCGTTGTGTTAGTGATGGCACCCACCTTTGGTGCCTTCGACAAAATCGCTGAATGGACTGGCCAACGGGAACCCTACGAGTTTGTTGTTGCGGCTCTGGTTTTGATGTTTGCCCTCGGTATACTTGCCTTCTGCAGATGGGGAAAGCTGACACAGGGAATCACTGAGCGCGAGCGAGCCAATGAGAAGGTGCGTGAAAGTGAGGAGCGACTCAGAGCCGTCTTCGAGGCTGCCCAAGATTCGATCTTTGTCAAAGACCGCACTTTGAAATACATTCAGGTTAATTCGAGCATGGAAAAGCTCTTTGGGTTGCCAGCGTCAAAACTGATCAACTTGACCGATGACGAGCTTTTTGGTAAGGAAGTTGCAAAGCATATCACGGATTCAGATTCTCATGTCCTGAAAGGCGAGATACTTGAAGAAGAACACACCAGGACAGTACGTGGAGAAGCGCATATCTTTCATGTCGTCAAGGTTCCAGTACGCAATGCCACAGGAGAGATAATCGGACTATGCGGCATTGCACGTGACATCACCGAGAGCGAGCGGGCCAAGCAAGCGCTGAGAGAGAGCGAGGAAAGGTTTAGGAATATCGCTGAGAATGCTTTGGAATGGATCTGGGAAGTCAACGCTGATGGGAAATACACTTACGTGAGTCCTGTTGTCGAGAAGATTTTAGGTTATAAACCCGAGGAAGTGCTTAACAAACATTTCTATGACCTATTCCATCCCGAAGACCGGGAAGAGCTGAAAAAGGGAGCGCTTCAAGTGCTCGCCCAAAAGCAGTCTTTCCGCGAATTCATAAACCGGAACGTGCACAAGAACGGCCAGACAGTCTGGCTGTCGACAAGCGGAGTTCCCATACTCGATGAGAAAGGAAACCTTCTCGGGTATAGAGGGGCAGACATAGACATCACCGAACGCGAGAATACGGAGAGAGCGATCCGAGAGAGCGAAGAGCGGTATCGCATGCTTTTTCAATCGGCCAACGACGCTATCTTAGTGATGGATGGAGAGTCATTTATCAATTGCAATCAGATGGCCCTGAAGATGTTTGGCTGCACCAAAGAACAGATCGTTGGTCAGCCCCCGTACCGTTATTCCCCGACGCAGCAGCCCGACGGTCGCAATTCCAAAGAAAAGGCTATCGAAAAGATCACTGCTACCCTTGACGGGCAGCCGCAGTCTTTTGAGTGGCTGCATTGCCGCCATGATGGAACCCCGTTCGATGCCGAGGTTAGCCTCAACAGATTAGAACTTTCCGGGACACCTTATGTCCTTGCCATCGTGCGTGACA
>CAZYRH010000256.1:0-2156 GCA_964650395.1 uncultured Ignavibacteriales bacterium | reverse complement strand
ACAGGGCGATTGGCCGAGAAGATGGCAGATGTGGACTCGCCTTTGGCGAACCGCCCACGAACACTGTTGAGATCGCCACGCTCCCTTCGGTCGCTCACGATGACGATGGACTTGTGGGAGAGCCTCCTCAACGGTCCTTGCTACTCTGGGAACGCCTCATTTTTTTCAAATGAAACCCCTGTCTTTCAGCTTCGTATAACGGTAAGAAACTCAATAGAAGAAAGTGAATGGAGGTCGTTGTGAAAAAGCTGATTTTGCTCACGTTGTCTGCCATCATTGCAGTCGGCCTTATTGGTGGCCTGGCTATGTCGAAATCCTCAAAGGGCACCGGGGAGGCTTGGCTGGGGGTTTACAGCCAATCGGTAGACTCGGAAATGTCTGGTACATTTGACCTGCCGGTCAAATATGGGGTAATTGTCAATGAAGTGGTTGAGGAATCTCCAGCGGAAAAAGCCGGCCTGAAGGAGGGCGACATAATTGTCAGATTCGATCGCTCCAAGATCGCTGATCAGGACGACTTGGTGGAAATGATTCAGAAAGGCCGTCCCGGGGATAAGGTAACCCTAACCATCATGCGGGAAGATAAAAAAATGAAGTTACCAATTGTCCTCGAGAAAAAACCGGTTGCGGAGAAACAGGTCTGGGTCTATAAAGGGCCTAAAAGCAAGAGCAAATCTTTCACCTTCGTTTATGGGGATGAGCGTTCGTATATCGGGGTGAGTCTGATGGACTTAACCCGGCAACTGGGTGATTTCTTTGGCATCGCCAAAGGAAAAGGCGCCCTGATCACTGAGGTTCAAGAAGATTCACCTGCCAAGGAAGCCGGGTTAAAGGCTGGTGATGTGATTGTTGCCATCAATGGGGATGAAGTATATGATCCTGAGGATGTTGTGGATGCTGTTGAGGATCGGGAACCCGGCGAGAAAGTCGAAGTGAAAATAGTCCGAAACAAAAAGGAAATGACAATTCCGGTGGAAGTAGCCGAAGACGAGGATGACTCTTATGAATACTCTTTCAAGCAATTTAACGCCCCTGACATCGATATTACCTTGCCAAAAATGAAAGGGTTGTACAAATCTTTTCCCTCTGACCAACTGTTTGATTACGAAGACTTTGAGGAACAGATGGAACAGTTTAAAAAGGAATTGAAGTCGCTTCAAAAAGAATTGAAGGAGCTTCGCAAGCAGCTGGAATAATGTTTTTTAGAGTAATCCCAAACTGCCAACCCTATATCCTCCTCGAAGAAGCCCCACTAAGTGTGGGGCTCGCGTTGCCTCATTGAAGAATGTTACCGAAGGTTTTGATGTGGTCAGATACGTTTCCTCACATTAGAGGTTACCGGGACCAGTTTGAAGATAGCCTTCAGTTGTCGGTCAATTTGTCGTCTGAGAACGAATGGGTCAAGGGTTTGATGTTTGATTTGTAGTGTTTTTTTATTCTGTCGTCAGAGATGGAGGGCGATTGCATGAGTCTCTGGTATGGTGTTTTCGGGGTTTCATATATTTTGTAGTACTTGCTGTTGATTCGTTTCTTTTGAAGTAGTTTGAGAGTGGGTCAGAAGTGGTTTTGGAATAGGCTCCATTGGTTGGCGTAGAGGTTGTTGATAAGGTTGACCAGTTGGGGGTTATCGAGTCGGGCTGTTTGACCGAAAAGCAGCAAGTCGAGGCAACCAAAGCTGTCATCAATGGCGGCGCACAATTCGTCAAAACCTGCACTGGCTTCTTCGGCGGCACGACGATCGAGCAGGTTCGGACTCTGTACACTGCGGCGGTTGGTCGAATTGAAGTCAAAGCCTCAGGCAGCATCCGCACGCTTGACCAGTGCCGCCAACTGCTTGAGGCTGGCGTGACCCGGCTGGGCAGCTCAGCCTCGGTAGCCATAATGAAGGAATTTCTCAAGTAGAGCAAGAGTCCCCGGAGGCTATGCTAAAAGAGCGTTTGTCCTGTTTAGTCGGGTCTTGGCCACGACGAAGTCGAGGGTGTGACCCGATTAGTCGTTTGGCAAGTGCGTGCGTTCCAAAGGGGTACGTTTTCGGTCAGGTCACACCCGCCTGGGCGGACAAGACCCGACCGAACGGCGGAAGTAGGGCGGCTACCCCGAAGCAAGCTTCGGAAACAGTTGAGCTTCTGTGGGCGGCAGATGTCCACATCTGCCCC
>CAZYRH010000255.1:0-2158 GCA_964650395.1 uncultured Ignavibacteriales bacterium | reverse complement strand
ACTAAAAAGTTCAAATCCCGCTGTCAAGTTATTTCTGGGACAATACACTAGACATCAGTGTCCTCATTGGCTCAAGCAATTGCCACACAATGCTTCTATAATGAAGATCAGCCTTGATCAGGTCACGACCATGGGATCTACTCCAAACCTGTGAAAGATAGATGGCAAAAAGAACCAGTGGAGGAGTGATGATAGCCAGTCCTTTCATCAATACCGACACGCGCTCTCTTCCCCTTGGCATTGGCATTGTGTCCAAATCGTGACGCTTCCGCAGTGGAACAATCAGACAAACAAAGCCCACAAGAAAGGCGAGGAAGTTCACCCAGTGGCTCAGATAAACAGCCATAGCAAGCCCAGCCGCTAGTAGAACGGAGGCTCTGGAGTCAATGCGATCCATTACATTTTTGCAGACCGACAACGTGAGAAACACCAACGGAATTCCCAAACAGTACTGTATGAATCCATACTCAAAGTGATATGAGTATACGAACGGAAAAACCATGAAGGCCAGCGGCCAGTTATTCCGATTGAAAGCCCTCAAGTACGCGAGCACGCTCAATGGAAGACCAATCACGTAAGCCAATAGGACAATCTTCGTTGCCCAAATAGCCCCAAAGATCGGCAACAGGACGACCATTAGTGCCGTGAACAGGATGTACGGAGAAAGGACCCAATCAAATGCCAACGGGCCGACAGGATAGAAGCCGTCGCTATTTATGGCAACTGCGGCAGCCAATACGTGGTTTGGCAGGTCCACAGAAGGCACGTATTCCACAATCAGAAGAGGTATCGCATGGACAAAAACGGCTACCAAGAACAGCCATTTGAGCGGTGAATCCCGCACTCCACGCCGGATCATATCGTCTCTCTCTTGTAACCATCTAATGACTTTTCTCGCCTCGACCGTGCAGGGTCTCCGTGCCATCACTGCCTTCTTCCTCGACCCAGCACCCCAAGATACTAAATATTCGAACGGGACCGCAATACTGTGTTCCCGCCCAGACGGAAAGTGATCGACTCCCTCTGACTGAAGAGGACAGGGCTGGAATGAGCAACCATATTCAAGTCCTCGTTTCCACCGCCCTTTACAGACCTCCCCCCACACGCAGGTCGTTTATACGTGATGGGGCAGTCGTATCAGCGCTGCCGGAGATCAGTTCCTGTTCGGTCATCCAAATCACAGTCGGGTAGCCCTGAGGCCCACCATTGACCGACTGGAGTATTCTGATCCTTGAAGTATTAACGGTCGAAAAAACGGTTATTGTTAGGCTGTCACTAGGTGGGCTGATCACATCTGCGACTTTATCCCAGCCCGAGCCGTTCCAACTTTGAATTTCGTAATCCTGTGAAGTCATCCATGCGGACATAGCATCGTTGTAGGCCCAGTACAATACTGCTCTTCCAACAGCCACAGACTGGCCAAAATCAATCACAACCCAGTGATTGGAAGTAGAGCTTTCGTTGGAAGCCCAGGTGGTGGAAGTGCCGCCAAAGGGGTCCAGATTACCATCAGTAAGAACGATCGGAGAATAACCGTCATATGATCCGCTGACTGTTGGAGGTATACCCTCTGCCAAATTGACTGATGACAGCACTGAGTCGGTAGTAAAGGAATAATCCTGACTGATCGCCTGATTCCCTGACTCATCGCTCGAGATGACCCTGAAGTGATAGGTAGTAACCGAGTCGAGGCCTGATAGTAGGATACTGTGGCTGACCACCAGAGCGGGATACACAGATGTAATAAGGCCGTATCCGGCATCGAGTCCATACTCCACTTGTGAGTTAGCCGGCTCGTTGGTTGTCCAGTTAATCACAGCCGTGTTGTTGGTTATGTTGGTGGTCGAAACGTCGGTGATAACTGGTGGAGTAATATCCGACGCATCTGTGGTGAAGGAGTAGTCCGAGCTTGCACTCTGGTTTCCCGCGCCATCTGAACTAATCACTCTGAAGTGGTAGGTGGTGGACGGATCCAAACCGGACACTATAACACTGTGACTGTAAACTAAAGTGGGATCCAGGGTCGTAGTTAAACCATAGGAAGCATCGAGCCCGTACTCAACCTGTGAGTTGGCTGGTTCATTGGTTGACCAGGTGATCACAGCCGAGGTGCTGGTTATGTTGGAGGACGAAACGTTGCTGATAACCGGATCAACCG
>CAZYRH010000254.1:0-2161 GCA_964650395.1 uncultured Ignavibacteriales bacterium | reverse complement strand
CATATTTATAATAATGGGAATCGAACCGGAGGCCAAGTGGTTTTTGTCAGGCCAGACTAACCAGGATGACAACGGTCAGTATTGGAAGGAAATCCATCATAAATGGTGAGCCACCTCGCCTGCGACGGGATGTTAGGCCCCCGACTCAGGATCAGAAAGCCAAATTACTCAGAAGAGTATCACTTGCACCGTATGCTTGGAACCAAGCCATCAGAAAGTTCGGAGCGCGATCGCTCTGATCTCCAGAGGCATTTCTTGTTGGCAGGTCTCTACGAGACCTTCCCTACCATCTGCCAGAAACGTATTTCCCTCTCTCCATTTTCCCTACAACCCCTCGCAGACGTAGATGTCGGCCACCCGCGGAGATGAATTTTAGTTGACAAAGGTCTTGTTGGAGTGGCATCATGACAAAGAAGTTGGCTGTTTGCCCAAAAGTATCAAACCTGAGAAAGGAGAACTGTCATGGAAGAGAAGCCCCTCGTTCAAGAACTGAGTATCCCCATTTACCAGTCAAAGGGCTGGATGAAGTTCCTCGGTGTCATGCTGATCATTGATGGAGTCATCAGCATTTTCACCATCGTTGGCATTCTGTGGTGCTGGTTGCTGATATGGCTCGGGGTGCTGCTGTTCAAAGCTGCCGGGTCCGTCGAACTGGCGCAACTACATGGAGAAAAACTGCAGCTAATCGAGTCACTGCGGAAGATCAAAACGTTTTTCGTGATAAACGGCGTGCTCATGCTTATCGGGTTGATCTTCATGGTAGTGATGCTGATAGTGTCCGGCGGCACCATCCTGTCTTTGATGGACAACTTTATCTAATATGGAATCGCCGTGGGTCAAGCCTCACTTGGGGCTTGACCTACGTTTTGTCACGCCGCGAGTCAGCGTGACCTACTTTACTTCTTGAAGTACTTATAGTACCATTGGTAGTAGAAAAACAACCCAACCCAGATGACAACTGGGATCAACTGGCCGTCCAGCCTGGCTAAAGCTCTCTCGGTGTACCACAACCCCTTGCGGTAAACAGCTGGATACAACGACTCGCCGCCTTTTTGGATGTGCTGGCCGTAATAGTTGAAGACCGTAACCACCAACCTGAACACTTGAATCGGAAACAAGAAGACCATGCCCCAAAGCAGTATCTTCAGGCGTAATTTATGACTTACATCCGGTACCGCCATGATCAGCGCTAGTAGGAATACGGTGTTAAAAGTGATGTTGCGGTAGTTAATGACATAGGGCTGGCCGTCTGGAGAAGGGGCATAATAGAGAATGATGTTTTTCCCGGTTGATTCAATCGCTTTGGTCAGGTTGTAGCTGTCAAACAATAACACGATTTTTTCACCACAAAAAGTAAGCACAGCATTCACAACGGGCGCCGTAAGAAACCACAGCCCGAAAACGATAACAAAGAAAACCGCAAACCTTCCTAGAAAACGCCATCTTGCTGGTCGCTTAGTGGGATGCGGTGCGACCTTTTTGGCGGCTTTCGATTTGGCGCGACCAGAAGTCCCAGACGAATATCGCCCAGAGGATGATGATCGGCTGCCAGACATAGACATGGACCTCGTTAAAAATATCAGGATGATAATGCCCCAGATAGAACAAACTTATCACCCGGACAAGATTTAAGATAAACACAGCAAGAAATCCCAAGACAATCCCCCAGGCTTTGTGGATCAGTCTCGACGGATAGGCAATAACCCCGGAAATCAATATTGCTGTGGCGTATATCCCGTTGCAGCCGTCGACAACATTGATGCTGTACATTGCAGTCGTGAGATGGTTGCCAAAAACACGGGCACCGGCGCCAAACAAGTTCATCACCAGGCTTGAGCCTGCAGCAACAAGCGATGTGAAAGGAACTACGACGGCATGGTGAACCGCATGGGTATTGAATGCAATCACGAAGATAAGCAGAATAGCCCCAAACGAGAGATACAACCGGATCAGTGTCTTCAATACCGGCTTGTTCAGCTTAAGTTTTTTCATTGCCATCATTATTTACTTCTTCCCGGTTCGCGGGTGAGGCGCTGCATCAGTAAGTAAGTTACCGCTCAATGTTAAGTAATCCTCTACCAGCCTCTACAGCGTATAATTATAACACTACCTGACCAGTTTAGCAACTGTTGATCTGGATTTTTGAGAGTACCCGTCCCAA
>CAZYRH010000253.1:0-2169 GCA_964650395.1 uncultured Ignavibacteriales bacterium | reverse complement strand
ACCCGGGTTTGTTTCTCGAACAACCGCCAGCACTTTCAATAGCGGCTGAATCGGACAGATGTCGTTTAACGTACCAAGCACACCTATAACAAAGTGATCGCTGTTTGGCGGCGCCTGCCACAGCTGAGCCAGATCGCTGTCATAGCTATTGTATATGACTTCATCAGCGTTGACGTACTCGGCGACAGAGGGATTCACTGCCGTTACGGCTGATGCCTGCTGCCTTATTGCTTTTAACAGACTCAGCGCTCTTTTAATCTGACGCTGGTTTTGATAGGAGTCTTCGGCTCGGTGGAGGGTCCAGAAGTCCCTGAAGTCGGCAATCCACAGTGTCTTGAACTCAGCAGACAATCGTTTGACTACCAGATGATTCGAAATCGGGGGCGAGGTCGATATAATGACATCATATCGATTATTGGTGGACAGCACCCGCCCCAGCCTGATCGCCGATTTTACCCAGCCTATTTTATGATCGGGAAAGAACCTGTCAGATGCTTTTCTCCCGCGGCGGACGAAAACGTCGCGCACCCGCTTTATGCCCAGAAAGTACATTAGCCTCTGCGGATCATGTGAACCAGCGCGATAAATGCGGCTTGTGTCCAATCCCTCCAGCAATTCCGGTTCCAATACCCGGTATGCTACCGGCTTGACAGTGAGGACATCACATTCATAACCGTACTTGGGAAGATGCTTAAAAAGTGCCAGTGGCCGCCCGACTGCGGGTCCTCCGACGGGGGGAAAGTCGTAGCAGACAAGGAGGGCTTTGCAGCTTCTCAATAGTGACTTCCTCTCGCCAGGTCTTCCATAATGGCAAGTTCCTCGGCAACGTTCTCTTCAAAAAGCGCTTTTTGTTTCACGCGCGCCAAATTCTTTTTGCGCATTGGCTCATGAGGGTCTTTCTCTTCGAGCAACCTGATCACGAGGGTTCGGAGAGCTTCGGGATCATGCTGTTTGAAAAGATACCCGCTCTCAGCATCTAACCATTCCCTCACTCCCGGTATATCCGCTGCAATGGGCAGAAGGCCAAGCGCCATTGCCTCAATTAACGAGACCGGCGATGAATCTGTGGTCGAAGCTGAAAGATAAACATCATGTTTGGCCATGAAAGGCAAGAACTCAGACCGCAGCATTTTGTCATAAAACCGCACCCCCCTGCCGGTAACGGCCTGGGTTTGTCGGCGGAAACTTTCCGCAAGGCTGCCGAAGTTGGTGAAAGTTATCTCCACTGTGCCGGCACGTACAAGAGGGGCTAGAGACTGAACGATAAATTGATTGTTATAGAGTTTCTCCTGAGTGCGGGGAACAATTATTCTCAGTGGATTTTGGAAGGTATAGCTTTGTCTGTGAAGGGCCAAATATCTTTGTTCAATCCCCCACGGGATAACCCTCTTGCAGGCAAGAGGCGCCAGCTCCTCTGCCGCCGAAACAAGATACTGGGAATCACCAATGACACAATCGGCCGCTTTCAATCCCAAAACAGGTTTCATCTTGTGAAGAAATGACTTTTTTGGCGCCAGCAGAATATCGCCCCCCCACAAGTTTAGTACGATCGGCGTGCTCTTGCCGAGGTTAGCTAAAGCCGCTGAAAAGCCGTAACCCGCCGCATAATGTGGATTGATAACGTCCGGCTGAAAACGATTTATGAGCCGGCGGATTTCCGCGGGGGCTATTAAATAGTGAAAGATACGATGTGGCCCTCTTTGTTTTAGATGGAAGTGGTGAATATGTCCTCGCTCCAGGGACGCAACCAGTACGTGGCATTCCTGCTGACGCAGTTCGGCAGTAAAGCGTTCGGTGTGAAACGAACTGCTTTTAGCCAGAAGTAGAACCTTCAATTTCCGTTTATTCACAGAAACTTTCCTAAGCCTCTTCTCATTACATAGCAGTTATAACTGTATGGTTTCCCACCCCACTTTTTTTTGTAGAATACCACCCCTGGTGCATTCTCAGGTGAGGCACCAAAGTTAAGCCATTTCACTCCCTCTCGAGCCAATCTTTTCGCAGTTACAAAAGGAACATATTGATTTGGTTTTAGGAACGTAAGCGTCTTCTCGAAATACATCTGCCAGAAAAGCAAGTTATCATGCTCGACGAGAAAGATATGGGACGAAACTGCTTGGCCATTGTGTTCACTCCAGACCCACTGCACCCTTTTGTCTTCTTCCGCCA
>CAZYRH010000252.1:0-2208 GCA_964650395.1 uncultured Ignavibacteriales bacterium | reverse complement strand
TGTTTCAAACCAAAGGATACACCTTCTGCCTTTTACACACTTCTAAAGATATTACTCCGGCGCGTTGCCGGCTGCAATTTAATTTGACATCATATAAAGGATGAGGCATATTAATAATGTTATGTATACCATACGTTACATGGCGGGGATGCTTCTCATCTTAGTTCTTGCCTTATTCCTTTCTCCAGAGGCATCCAAAGCAGTATCGGAAGAAACAGCGCGAGCATCGCCTGATTCTAAAGTGTCCCCTGATTCTATCGTTAGAGAAGCTACTAGTGCTGAAGAAGACTCCATCAAACAGCCCTCGCCAGTTCTTTCACCCCTTGTTTACACGATAACCATCGCAGGAGCAATCGGTACCGTCACCGATGACCGAATCGCCGAGGCGATTGAAACTACCGAGGATAACGGCGCCCAGTTACTGGTCATCTTTCTTGATACGCCGGGTGGTTTCACTAAACCGACCTGGTCGATTTGTAAAAATATCTTAAATGCTAATGTGCCGGTTTGCGTCTACATTGCGCCCTCCGGGGCACGGGCCGGTTCGGCTGGGGTATACATGACCTATGCGGCTCACTTTGCCGCCATGGCACCTTCAACCAACATCGGAGCCGCTCACCCGGTATCCGGAGGTGGTGAGAAGATCGATTCGGTTATGAACGAGAAGATTACCAACGACGCTGTGGCGCAAATCAGAGCAGCGGCCCAAAAACGGGGCCGAAACGCCGAGTGGGCTGAAAACGCAGTCAGGAAGTCGGTTTCAATTACTGACAAAGACGCCCTGGAGCTGAATGTCATTGACATCAGAGCAGAGAATCTTGATGATCTGCTTAATCAAATCGATGGTCGGGAAACCGACGTGCCCGCAGGGAAAAAAATTGTGAAAGTCGCCGGTGCGCGTACCAAGGAAATCAAAACCTCTTTTATTCACAAATTCCTCAATATCATTACGCAGCCGGATATTGCCCTTATTCTCTTTTCCATAGGCGGGCTGGGAATTGTGTTGGAGTTGTATAATCCGGGGGCCATCCTTCCCGGTGTAGTGGGAGCCATTTCGCTGATTTTAGCCTTTTACGCCTTCCAAACACTGCCGATCAACTACGCCGGTCTGGCACTAATAATACTGGCCATGATACTATTCATTGCAGAAATAAAAATCATCAGCCACGGACTGTTAACAGTCGGGGGGGTAATCTCATTTTTCCTGGGAGGCATGATGCTCATTGAAACTGTTGACCCTTCGCTGCAAATCTCCAAGTCAGTGCTGATCACCGTAGTTATCTGCGTCGGCATAGCTGTAATGTTAACCGCCTGGCTGGTGTGGAAAGCCGCCCGCCACAGACCGTTCATCGGGCAGGAAGGGCTGGTCGGTAAGATCGCCGAGGTACGGCCAAACGGGTTTGTCTATGTCGACGGCGCCCTGTGGAAAGCTATCTCCGACGAGGAGCTTGAAGTCGGCATTAACGTGAAGATCGTGTCAGTGGACAAGCTAACCTTGAAAGTAAAAAGAACGGATTCATAAGATCGGAGGGATTCCATGAGCTTACCGGTTATTGCGGTAATTGTCTTTTTCGGGCTGATACTCCTGGTCAACATGATCAAGGTCCTCAGGGAGTACGAGCGTGGCGTTATATTCCGACTGGGTCGTTTGATTGGCGCCAAGGGGCCGGGGTTGATTATCCTGATCCCGATCGTCGATAAGATTGTCCGAGTCGATCTGCGTGTGATTACTTACGACGTCCCCTCGCAGGACGTCATCACCAGGGACAACGTCTCGGTCAAGGTGAACGCCGTGGTGTATTTCCAGGTAGTGGACGCCAACAAGGCGATTGTGTCGGTGGCGAACTTTTTTGAGGCTACCTCGCAGATCGCCCAGACGACCTTGCGTTCGGTGCTCGGTCAGGTTGAGCTGGATGACCTCCTGACCAACCGGGAGAAGATCAACGCCGAGTTGCAGCGGATTATTGACGACCAGACTGAGCCGTGGGGAATCAAAGTCTCCGTAGTCGAAGTCAAGAACGTTGACCTGCCGCCCGAGATGCAGCGCGCTATCGCCAAGCAGGCCGAGGCTGAACGTGAACGCCGCGCCAAGGTCATCCATGCCGACGGTGAGTTCCAGGCGTCCCAAAAGCTCGCCGATGCTGCTACTGTGATCGCCTCAGCACCCAACGCCATGCAGCTTCGTTTCCTGCAGACCTTGACTGAAGT
>CAZYRH010000251.1:0-2212 GCA_964650395.1 uncultured Ignavibacteriales bacterium | reverse complement strand
ACAAGGTATGCCCCAACAACTTCGATTGTGCCACCTGCGAGGTGGACCAGCGCCTCTTTGATGAGTTTGGGACACATCCGATTCTGGCCTTGGCGCCCGGTCTACATCGTCAGCCAAAACATGTCGGCCATTTCATCCTGATAGAAGACCGCACTTACTTCCAGGGGCACACATGGGCGAAGCTCTTGAAAGAGCATGCACGCGTAGGGCTGGACGATTTTGCCCAAAGACTCATCGGAGGTATCTCTAAAGCGGTGTTCAGAGCCGGTCCAGGCGATGTCGTGCACCGCGGAGACCCAGCCGTGAATGTGTCCAGCAATGGGCATCGCGCTACCATGCTCTTCCCAGTCTCAGGCAGGATCACCCACATCAATCCCGCCTTGGAGGACAATCCCTCGCTGATCAATGAGGACTGCTACGATCGTGGCTGGCTTTATACGATGGAGTCAGTGAACCCTTATGAGGATAAAAGTAGTCTCGTCGGCCCGGACGAAGCCAGCCAGTGGATACAGGACGAGTCGGACAGCTTGTTCCGCGTTCTGACCGAATCCAGAAGCGCCGCGTTATCTGACGGTGGCGAGTTGCTACCCAACTTCTCCAGGAATCTCAAGAAGGAGGACTGGGACCGGCTCGCCAGTATGTTTTTCTCGGGGGCCGAGTGAGATAGATAGCTCAGGAGGTGAATCATGTTTAGAAAACAAGCTAAGGAATCGAAACTGATACCCACGTCGGCTAAACAGTGTGTGTGGGTTGACGCGGGTGTCATCTCCTACAAGATCTGCACGCTGAACTACGAGTGCGAGCGCTGCTCTCTGCACCAAGCACTGGTCGACGGACCGGTGCTGGTTCAACCGCATGTTTCCCCATCCCCGAACCGGGCGAAGGCCGAGAAGCGACGCGCCGAGTTCGAAGAGTTTTTCAAAAAACTGCCCGCCTCTGCGCGCAAATGTCACTACATGTTGACAGGGGAAGTTTCCTACAAACTGTGTATCAACGGGTTCAACTGCGCTAATTGCTCTTTTCAACAGATGATAGAGGACTCAGCCGAGGCGGAGACAGGATGGGACCTTCCAGTTGATGATTTGAGCTCGATCGAGGGTTTCCGTCTTCCCCAGGGGATGCACCACCACAGAGGCCACACCTGGGCTCGCGTGGAACGCGATGGATACGTTCGTGTGGGCTTAGATGACTTCGGGCAGTGGCTACTGGGCGCCGTCCAGGGCGTGCGGATGCCGGGCCCCGGCGAGACCATCTTCGAGGGCACACCGGCCTGCGAGATCCGCCTCGATACTGGACGGATCGGTCCTTTGTCGCCGGTATCCGGACGGATCATAGCAATAAACGAGAGGCTACTGGAACAGCCAGGGTTGGTGAACGAGTCGCCATATACCAACGGGTGGCTACTCATGGTGAAGCCCTTCGATCTACCGTCCGATCTGGTGAACCTCCTTTACGGAGGAAGGGCCAGAAGATGGATCGAGCAGGAGATTGAACGGGTCAGGGAGAAGGTCAATGGGAACGGTAGACCGGGGAACATCCATGAACTGGAGAAGGATGCGACCTGGTGGGATAATCTGATTGACGAGATAGCAGGCGAGTTCCTGCTGGCGAAGCTGAAGAAAGTAGCATGAAGGGGTATCCCCCAATAAGAGAAAGAGAGAGTTGGATGGAAGTACGGGAAGCCAAACTGGACGACATATTAACCCACTGGGAGCGTGACAAGAGCAATCTGATCGAGATTCTCCAAGACGTTCAGGAGCAATACCGCCACATCCCATCGCAGATTGCCAACACACTTGCCGAGGAGCTGGATGTGCCCCTGAACCGCATTTTCCACATCGCTACTTTCTACAAGGGATTTACCCTAGAGCCGCGCGGAAAGTACCCTGTCTGCGTGTGCACTGGCACAGCCTGCCACGTAAAGGGCGGGACGCGTATCCTCGAGAACATTATGCGTGATCTGGGTGTGGAGAAGGAAGGCCAGGCGACCGAGGATCAGCTCTTCAGCGTGGAATCGGTGCGCTGTCTGGGATGCTGTGGACTGGCGCCAGTGGTGACCGTTGGCGGAGAGGTATACGGCGACACCTCCTCAGTGAAAATGAAAAAAATCCTGGGCAAGAAACGAAAAAAAGAGCAGGCACAATAACATCTTTTATGGAGGCAATTGATGCCTAAACTGAAAATCGAAGACCTCGACAAGATCGTGGAGCAG
>CAZYRH010000250.1:0-2221 GCA_964650395.1 uncultured Ignavibacteriales bacterium | reverse complement strand
CCTTTCGCACTTTCTTGAGGTATTGTGATATGTTGTCCGTCCTCATGCTGGCCTAGCTCCCTGCCCCTGTTCTTGCGCTCCTGTTTTTTCCCATACCGTCATAATTACATGAAAACAACCATAAAAGCCAAGTCAAATCTGTCCAGGTTTCTTCATTGTCAACGTGGGGAAGTACGGAAAGACTCCATAAGTGAACAAAAGTATTCATGAGCCGTTAAGGTCCTGCCGGAAAGACCGATGGTACTTAAGGGGGGGAATTCTACTTCCAATGCGCTAGAGAGCAGGGGACTCACAACAGGCAGAGGGGGACAGTTTTTTAGAATTGTTGTTTAATGAGAACTCGGGGGCACATGTGGAGCTTGAAAGGGGGCCCGTACACATTATACATGCCTGGACACGCAACGCAGAGAACAATAACGTAATGGTATCATGTGAGAGCAAGTTCTTTGTCCATATGCAGGCCTCGTTAAAACGTGATCTCTGACATTGCAGCACTGTCGCCTAAAACTGATTAAAAAGATCATCGCTCTCAAAACAGACTGACATGATCTGACAGGGGGTGGCTTTAACTTGCTCCTGTATGATAGACAGGGTTGTGGAAGAGACAGAGGGGAATGCGTAAGGAATGATGACTGGTATGGAAACCGGGATCACAGAAGTAATTAAAAAGGGAGCCGTTCGTGACAAAAAGTGAGCGACTCATGTTTCTGGTGAACATGATCAGGAATAGGGGAACAGTCCTGGTCAGAGAGATGGCTGAAGAATGCGAGGTATCGCACCGAACTATCTACCGCGACATTAACTCTTTGATGAGATTGAACTTTCCACTCTACTATCAGAACGGCTATCGGCTTGCCCAAGATATTGGATTTCCAGATGTCAAACCGAACCCGGAAGAGGTGGACCTCATTTGTTACTCCCTGCGCAATAATCCCTTATCAGTACATCCTTTTTTCAAAAGAAGATTTCGAGTAATTGAACAAAAGATACGAATCCGACTCTCCAAAAGACAAAGAACTGATCTGACCGGTCTATTTATCTTTGAAAAAAGACAAGACGTTATTGAAAAAAGCCGCGAATCTGACATTCTGGCTCAATTCCTGAAAGCGATCCATGCACGGCGAAAAATTGCCTTGACACTTATCGAAAGTGACGTCGATGCCGACACCTACATCCCTCTGGCCATAAAGCTCCGACAAAATGAACCCTTTCTACTATTCGCGACAGAAGAGAAACTAATCATCGAAGAACCGATACGCAATGTTGAGTCATTGCAACTGACCGAGGAGAAATTCACACAGCGGCCGCCGCACCTGCTAAGACGAGATTTAGCCTCACAAAAAATGGTTGACGATATGTAACAGGAAACACTCATTAGCAGGGTGAAGAGACTATCTGCAAGGGAGTTATCCGCAGCCGGGCTGATTGCCGCTTTGTATACAATTCTCAGCCTAGTCTTTTTGCCTATCTCATTCGGCGTGTATCAGGTCAGAATCGCTGAAGCTCTTACCGTGCTTCCGTTTTTGACAAGAGCAAGCATACCAGGGCTTTTCATTGGCTGCCTGCTGGCCAATATCTTCGGCGGCATGGGCTGGCTGGATATTGTCTTTGGCCCTCTCATCACCCTTGTGGCGGCAGTGCTGACGCGTTTAGCCTCTCGAATGTCACGAAATGTTGCCACCATCCTACTTGCCGGTCTGCCGGTTGTTCTTGTCTGGATCAGCGCAGTCTACTTTCTCATATCTGCGGCTGAGACCTGGTTTCTTATCGTCGGCTCCATCCTCCTGATTGCAGCCCTGGTGCTGACCTTGTTATTCTACCGCCTCTGGTCTCAGGGCAGCAACCTTAACATCTTCATTGCCCCCCTGCCACCTGTAGTGCTGAACGCCTTCGGCGTCTCCCTCTACCTCGCCCCCCTGCTCGGCTTCAACTACTGGTTCTCCGTCCAGATGATCGGCGTTGGCGAATTGATCGCGTGCTACCTGATCGGTTTGCCCTTGTTGATGGCATTGAGAAGACGGTCAATTTTCAGGTAGGGCAGGAGTCCCCGACTCCTGTCCGCCTTCGGCGGATGGCAGGTCTCGGGGAGACCTTCCCTACAAAGGCTGAGAAAGCGCAACGTTTCCATTTGACAAGCGCTCACATACTGCTTAGAATTACCCGTCGCGCTTTGAAGAGTTTTACTTATAAGCAGAGCGGCATGGATAGTCGGATACATGTT
>CAZYRH010000249.1:0-2236 GCA_964650395.1 uncultured Ignavibacteriales bacterium | reverse complement strand
AACCTCGAGGTCGCCGAGAAAAACTACTTTGCCGAACGCGTCAATTTCTATCTACCGGAGATCAGTATCAACGGCAACGTGCCGGCCTACAGTGTCAACGAATCATTTCGCTTTTACGGCGGGTTGAGCAGGAAGCAGTTGGTCAAGACAACAGATTTCGATTTTACCGGCAACATTCAGCTCAGACAAAGTCTGATTTCCGGCGGCGAATTGATCATCCGAGGAAACTTGTTGAGCAACAATGCAAAATACCCCTTATGGAGTGATCTGGGCGTCACGGTTGATCAGAACACACGTCAGGGCTTTTTCGACTTTGAATTTGAACAGCCTTTTCTCAAACCGTCAGACGCAAAGAACGACCTCAACAACAAAAATGATGATCTTGAGATCGCCCGCCTGGCAAATCTCGAAGAAGTTGCCGCCCTGAAAAAAGAAGTGACGGAAGCCTACTTTGGGGTCTTGCAGTTGTCCCTGAAAGCGGAGCTTACAAGCGATAAACGGAAGTCAGCCAGTCTGAAAGCTAATGTTGATTCAGTGAAGTTACAGGATGGCATCATATCAGAGGAAGACTGGCTGGAGTCATCATCAGCTCTCCTTGATGTCGAGCTGGAGCAGTTTGATATCGACAACCAGTTGCAGGAAAAAAACCGGGAGCTGGCGATTCTTCTGGACCTTGATGCTTCCGAGACAATCATACCGGTGGCATCGGAAATAACTCAGAACCTGGATGAGAAAGAGAAAAAAATACTCATCGAGCGCTGGGAAGAAAGTGTTGATGTCCGTAAAGCGCACTATGAATATCAGAAGGAGCAACGCGCCGCCGACTATGCCGCTTCATCGCACGGGCTGAATGGAAACCTCGCAGCCAAGTACTCTCTGGGACGGGGAAAGGTGATGACCGAAGGCATGGACGACGACAATATCAAAGCCAACAGCTGGGAAGTCTCTCTTAACTTCACCTATCCTGTCTGGGACGGGGGCGCATCAGGCGCCGCTGTGAAAGCGGTCCGCCTGTCGGAGGAGAAAGCGAAAATTGAATATGAACGAAGCAAAAGATCCGCCCGCGCTCAGATTGTCAATCTGATCAATAGGCTCGATGTCAGCTACCGCAAGCTGGACGTGTTAAACAAACAGATTGAGCTGGCCAAGAGCAAACTCGATATCGCCAAGTTCCGCCTCGACGATGGCCAGATCTCCAGGATCATTTACCTTGAAAGCAAGATTGACTACCTTGAGGCAAAAGACAAGCATCTGGAAGAGTTGAAAAACTATCTTCTTGACAAGTTCGCTCTCGAAGGCAAGTATACTGGTTAATGTCACTCAAGGTTCTGATCCGTACCCCTAATCATCTGGGCGACTGTATCATGGCGTCACCCATGATCAATGAAACCCGTGAGGCTTACCCCGGCGCAACGGTTACCCTTCTGGTTCCCGATCCTCTGGCTGAGCTGTTTGAGCAAAACCCTGCCATAGATGAGATTATCAGCATCCCTACCGCTCATGTTCATGGCCTGATTGCCGTTATGAAAATCAAAGAGCGGATTAGCCAGCATAAGTTTGAGGTGGGATTCATTCTGCCTCCCTCTTTTGGGTCGGCTGCCGCTTTCAAGCTGGCCGGCGTTAAGGAACGAATCGGATACATTTCTGACGGTCGTCGGCTTTTACTGTCACGTCCCCTCACTCTACCGACGCCGCTCAATTCAGCGCACAGAAGCGAGCTGTATTTTAACCTGCTCCGGCGCGGCGCGGGCGTAGAACTGGAGTTTACCAGACCCAAACTGTTTCTCAACGACGAAGATCTTCGACATGGTTTGCAGACTCTTTCAAATTTCAGGCTTAGTGAGCATGACAACTATGCAGCCATCGCCTTTAGAGCCGTGGCAGAATCTCGACGGTGGGGAACAGACAAGTATATCAAGTTGATAAAAGTCATCGTTTCTCGATATAACTTCAAAGTTGTCCTCGTTGGCTCAGCCGAGGATCGGCGAGTCGGTGATGAAATCGCCGCCTCTGCCGGTGCCAAAGAGGTTGTGAACCTGGCCGGAAAGACAACTCTGCGGGAAGCGGCCGCCATTTTGTCAAACTCTCGATTCTTTGTCGGCAACGACTCCGGCCCGGCGCATCTGGCAGCGGCGGTCGGCATACCGCTGGTGGTTCTTTCAGGAGCCGACGATCCCAAATCGACTTCCCCTGTTTCGCCCCGCAAAAAGCTCATATACCTCGATCACCTCGATTG
>CAZYRH010000248.1:0-2251 GCA_964650395.1 uncultured Ignavibacteriales bacterium | reverse complement strand
AATCGTAGGAAAAGTAACCTTACCGTATGAATTCTACGACTTCCTCAAGACCGCCTTAGAAACGGAGTTTGGCATCCCCCACACACGCGAACAGAGAGGAGCCATTTTGCGGATTTCTTGATTGAATCTGTATAGCAAGTGGGGATCAATCGAAATACCTACTCGAATTGCCCTCATTGGGCCATGCTGATAAAACGGTCATAGATGAGTTGTGCCATCTTGGGCACGGCTGCGTTGACCTCGTCTGAAAGCTCTATCTGCATTTCGTCTGGAATCAGCTTGGATTGACATACCAGGATCGAGACCGTGATATCCTTCTTTTCCTCCTGGATAGTTCTGAGCAAATTGGCCGTGGGGGCGTTGTGCATGGTGAAGTTATCGATCTTTTCCTTTGGGACGTCGGTAATTTCTATCTCAAAAAGTTCACCGGGCTTTCGACCCTTATCCATGCAGTCCACAATGACGAGCGCTGAAGGATAAATATCGCTCAATGAGATATCGAAGAGCATCTCCCGGACACCGGTGCCGGCGTCCTCTATCAGAACACCGTCCGGAATCCGGTAGTTATTGTTTAGATAACCTGCGACAGCCGGACCGAATCCGTCGTCACCGAACAGGATATTCCCACAGCCTAAGACCAGTGTCTTAGCTGTGCACCACGGCGATATTCTTTTACTGTCCATGTTTCATATCTTATAGGCCTGTTGAAAAAGTCCCATCCTCGTCATTGCGAGTCCGCCTTTGGCGGACGAAGCAATCTCAACTATTGAATGACAACGAGATAGCCACGTCGCTTCGCTCCTCGCTATGACGCTTCCTATGTTTTTCAACACGCCACTTATCGGTTGTGTCTTTTTCCCTACCGGATTATAGATAATAATCCAATGAGATGGAATTGATGAACAAAATCTGTTTTAACAAGTTGCTGCCAATGGAGTCCCCTAGCTATTGGTAAGCGTATCCAACACCTTGCCATCGGAACTTACGATCTCAATTTTAACCAGAATCGATCCATCCATCTCATGCGTGGCGCAGGACAGGCAAGGGTCATAGGCGCGGATGGCCATCTCGACCTGGTTGAGGATGCCCTGGTCGTAGTTGCCGTCCTTAATCAGCGCCTTGGCAGTGCTCTTGACCGACATGTTAATGGACGCGTTGTTGTGCGTAGTGCCCACTACGATGTTGGCCTTGGTGATGAGGCCCTTGTCGTCGGTGGTGTAGTCGTGGATCAAGGTTCCGCGTGGAGCCTCAACCACACCCACGCCGTGGCCGGCCTTGGGTTCGAGCTTGAGACGGATATCCTCACTGGTGATCTCGGGATCGTCAACCAGCTCAAGGGCCCGCTCGGCCGAGTAAATGATCTCAATCAGTCGTGCCCAGTGATACAGGAAGGTCTGCTGGGCCGGCCGGCCGAATTTCTCGCGGAACTCTTCCAGCTCGGCCTGGGCCTTAGGGGTCGAGATCTTGTCGACAATGTTTACCCGAGCCAGAGCGTTGGTACGGTAGATACCCTGCGGGTTATCCAGATCCATGCTGAATCCGCCGGCCTTCTTCTGGTACGGGAACTTGAGGTAAGACCACGGCTCCACATGCTCGGCGATGTAGTCAGTGTAGTTATTGCAGTCGAAGTCTTCGAACGAGCCATCAGCCTGCATCATGCGCAGCTTACCGTCGTACATCTCCATATTCCCGTCCTTGATAAGGCCGAGGAACCCGGTCTTGAGGATGGCGGTGTTCTTCACGAAATCGAGATACTCCGGGAAGACATGGTTCTTGATGTAATCCATGCCGAAAAGGGAGAAGTCGTAGACCTCTTGAAACATCTCTTTGACTTCCTTGCGCTCCTTCTCGGTGATCGGTTTGGCCCAGCCGCCCGGTACGGCAACGTCAGGGTGAATGGCCTTTCCGCCCAGCTTCTGTGTGGCCATCTGGGATAACCATCGGTTACGCACCACTTTCTTGGCCACGTCCGGGGCTTTTTCGATTACACCGAACACATTGCGTTTGGCATAGTCGGATGTCGGCCCCATGAGAAAGTCCGGACCGGCCATAATATAGAAGTGCAGAATGTGGCTGTGAAGCATGTGACCCATATAGGCCAGTTCTCTTATCTTTTTGGCAGCAGGGGGGATATCCGCACCAAAAACAGCGTCAGCAGCTTTGGCGGACGCTAAGTGGTGAGCCCATGGGCATACACCGCATATACGCGGTACGATGCGTATGATCTCTTCTATCGGACGACCGATGGCAA
>CAZYRH010000247.1:0-2266 GCA_964650395.1 uncultured Ignavibacteriales bacterium | reverse complement strand
CCCCTTCTTGACTTCCTCTGATAGGTTGTCGATGTAGTTCTTGGCCATGAGGACCTTGATGCCGTGAAGGAATTTCTCTGAAGACTTTGACTCCCGTGATAGAATGAAGTTTTCTTTCACGAAGCGGATTTCAACCTCAATATCGTCGAGGGTCACCCAGTCCTTGATGTTACGGTAGAGCCTGTCAGTCTTCTCGACTAATATGAGCTTGCAGGTCGTGTTCTTTCGAAGATAAGACAGCATCTGATTGAACCCAGTTCGACCAGTTGCCTTGGCAGTTTCAACATCGACAAACTCCCCTGCTATCTGAAATCCGCTCTCACTCGCATACTTGCGGAGCAGCTTTAGTTGCGATGGGATTGAGAACCCTTCTTTCTCCTGTTCCTTGGATGAGACCCTGGCATAGATCAAGCAGTTCATCTCTTACGTCCCTTGGTTGACAAGAGCTTCTTAATGTGATAAGCCTGAATCTTGTTCGGATACTGGTGACCATTTAGCCAACGGTTGACCGTCACGAATGCCACGCCCAACATATCCGCCAGTTCAACCTGAGTAATCTTGTTCTCCAACCTAAACTCTTCAAGCTTTGTAATCAGGTCCTTCATAGTACTGCCACAGCGCAATATATCGACATATATCGGACTTGTCAAGAGCTGTTTTTTAGTTTTTCGAGCTGCCTTTGCATTTCTTCAATCATCTGATTACGGTCAGTCTCGCTCGGCTCAGCAGAGAAATCGATTCCCCGAATAACCTCTCCAACCCGGAAACTATCCAGCATTCCGTAGGTCATCATCGTGGTACCGACATGCTCGTGACCAAAGTTCTGGCTCACCGCTTTGATTTCCTCCGCATTGCGGCAGTGTTTCATGACCAGACTCACCGCCGTGTGGCGGAAGGAATGAGGATGATAGTACTCCAGACCTGCTTTGGCTGAATGCGACATGAGTATCATCCTGATGCTACCAGTGCCTCGCCAATAGACCGGCTCGACCTCTCGGGACACGAAAGTGAAGCCATCTTCTATCTGTTCCAATTTACTCCTTGGAAACAGTGGGTCGGTGGGAGCGAAAAGCTTTGTTCGTACAAGGTATTCTGCCCACTTGACTACGTATTCAACGAGCCTGTTGTCAAAGCGGAGCAAAACTGTTACAAATGATTTCCCGAATTTGGTGTCAACTCCTGCCTTGGGGTCTTGGTGAATTTCCAATTTCTCCGAATCGAAACAGCCGAGAGGCAGAGTGCTGACAGCTTTGTCTCTCATACCGCTCAGAAGCAAAAAGGCAATAAGAGCGCGATCCCTTTGGTCGATCTCGGTCTTGATCTCAATCGAATCCGCAAGCTCCCGTATGTACTCCAGGGATGGATATCGGACCTGCTTTGACGCCGTTGCTTCTCGTACTTTCTTCTTCTCAAGCGATAGGTACGAAACGCTGTCCACACTTATCTTCGATTTGTAACCTGGCTGACCTGATAGCCAAACGAAGAAGCCTTTGAGGTGACGCAAGTAGTGGTATACGGTAGTGGTCGAGATTGCCTTCCCTCTATGCATCCTTTTCTGTAGCCATTTCTTCAGCCCAACGGCCTTGTTTTGATTGAATCTACCGAAGTCCTCATGTTCGGTGAAGTCTTCATACAGCCAGATCGCTTTTTCAACGGCGCAAATCGTCAATTCCGCGAGACCCTTTGCCTCCTTCAGCCACTTGAAGTACTTTCTTTTTATCTTCTCATTTTTGCTATTCAATGACACTGTTTTTCATCTCCCTTGAAGTCAGTGTTTAAGGTAGCGCTGGAGTCCTCTCTTAATCCCATCCGTACTTGCTCTACCATCCGGGTCCAAAAGGAGCTTTTTACCTTGTTTCTCGTGCTGAATCGACTTAGTTTGCAGCGACAGGTATCACAAAGGCCTCTAATCAAAACGAGTACGTCATTCTTGCCTATTCTTCTGTTGGTGTCCACGATTCTGATCCCTTGTGGTAACGATGCTCTGGGCGTTTTGCAGCGGGGGCAGAAGAATTCATTCTCCTTAAGCCTGCATTTTCGTGCCTTTTGTCTATTGGACAGGAAGCGCTTGATCTCAATACCCAGGAACAGGAGCGGTTTGTCATTAGGTTCGATTGGAACCATTTCCTGTTTGTGCCAGGCCTGAACTGTGCGAACATGTACATTCAACAGAAGAGAAATCTCGGACATAGTGTAGCAGCGACGGGCTCTGATGAGACGGATGTTATAGGTTTTCTTCTTCCTCACCGCTGTGTTCCTTCTCCTG
>CAZYRH010000246.1:0-2273 GCA_964650395.1 uncultured Ignavibacteriales bacterium | reverse complement strand
AAGTAGTTGAAGATAGCATAGATGATACAATCACAGTTTCTGGAGTTCTGAAATATACGCAGTCAGGAAATGAAATAGCCTCTCCTTTCCTGACTGCACCAATATAGCCGTCACGAAAGGGTTCGTGATGGCGCATGAAAAGTCGACCGCCTTCTGCTACGGACACGGCGGAGGTGGTGGGCCACCGCGGAACAAGTAGTCAACCAGGTAGGTCAGGTCGGCAACGTTGGTATTCTCACCAGCATCACCGTCAACGTTGCCCTCCTCTTGACACGGAGGCACCGGACCACCACGGAACAGGTAGTCGACCAGATACGTCAGGTCAGCTACGTTGACATTATCACCAGCGTCACCGTCAACATTGCCGCGAATGCCGTCACCGTTGCAACAGCTCTCTCCTCCAGACAACTTGGTTACATAAACGTCTTGATTGCCCTGATTAGTCTGATAGGGGTTGAGAGTCGGAAAGTCGTCTGATAACGTCCATCCCGTAACATACGCAGACCCGGTGGCATCCACGGCAATGGCCCACCCAAGATCACCAGCGCTGCCACCAAAATAGGTGCTGTACACCAAGTTGCTCCCGTCGCTCCTCAACTTGGTGATAAAAACATCGTAAACACCCTGAAATGTCTGGTAGGGGTAGAGCGTGGGAAAGTCGGTGGAATATGTATAGCCGGTCACATACGCCGCCCCGTTGGTATCCACCGCTATGGCCCTTCCAAAATCGCGCAGATTGCCGCCAAGATAGGAACTGTAGATCAAGCTGCTACCGCCAGTGTCCAGCTTGGTGACAAAAACATCGTAGTTCCCCTGATCTGTCTGAAAGGGATTGAGCGTGGGAAAGTCGGTGGAATTAGTCCCTCCTGTAACATACACCGCACCGAAGGCATCCACCGCAATAGACTTTCCAAAGTCATCGCCATCACCACCAAGGTAGGTACTGTAGATCAGATTTTCGCCGCTGCTGTTCAGTTTGGTAACAAAAACATCTATACCACCTTCATCTGTCTGATAGGGATTGAGCGTAGGAAAGTCGGACGAACCGGTAGTCCCTATGACATACGCCGCACCGACGGTATCCACCACCATGGCCCAGCTTTCATCAGAGCTGCTCCCACCCAGATAGGTGCTATAGACCAAGCTTCTACCATTGCTGTTTAGCTTGGTGATAAAAGCATCCATGCCGCCCTGGTTTGACTGGAGAGGGTTGAACGTGGGAAAGTCGGTTGATGCTGTTCTCCCAGAGACATATGTTTCTCCGGTGGTATCCACCGCAATACCTTCTCCGTAATCGGAGGCACTGCCGCCCAGATAAGTACTGTAGACGAGGCTACTGCCGCTCACGTTCAGTTTAGTGACAAAAACATCTATACCCCCCTGATCTGTCTGGTAGGGATTGAGTGTGGGAAAATCGGTGGAGCTCGTCCCTCCCGTGACATAAGCCGACCCGGCGGCATCCACCACGATGGTTAACCCTTCGTCAGTGCCGTTGCCCCCAAGATAGGTACTGTAGACCAGGCTGCCGCCGCTGCTTACCTTGGTGACAAAAACATCCCAGTTACTCTGATCCGTCTGGTAAGGGTTGAATGTGGGAAAGTCAGTCGAGGCTGTCCTCCCCGTTACATACGCCGCACCGGTGACATCCACTGCGATGGCCCACCCCCAATCGATATCGCTGCCGCCCAGGTAGGTGCTGTAGACCAGCACAGGATCAATGACGACCGGAAGCGAGGGATTGTAACTATCCCCCAGCCGGAACCGAAAAGACATGTCATCTTCAATTAGGTACTCGGCCGCCACCGGCTTGCGGGTACCGTTGTCATCATGGTAGGCCACTGGGGCCAATTCTTTTATCTCACCCCAATCGGTCTTAACCACTAGCGCCCCATTTTCACTCACCGACAGATTTTCAGCCCCTTCATACCTAATGCGAATCCGTGAGTAGTCCGCCCCCGGCGATACCCGGAAATCATACTCAATCCGGTGACCTTCACCGTAATAGCTTACATCAATCCCGTGATACACTTCTTCCATGACAATCGCCCGGTAGTTGGGAACATCCGTGCGCCATTTGGCCGGGTCATTGCCGAGGAAGTAGTTGCATTTGTATTCGAGCAAACCTTCACCAACCATATGTGGATTGGGATTAGAACCGACAAAGTCGGCTTTGATCATCATGGTTTCGACTCTGTCGGGTTCGCGTTCGGTGAATTGGGCAGATGTGGACTCGCCTCTGGCGAGCTGCCCGCGACCCTGGATTCCTGCTTTCG
>CAZYRH010000245.1:0-2295 GCA_964650395.1 uncultured Ignavibacteriales bacterium | reverse complement strand
CATAGAAGAAATCGCGCTCCATGCGCCAGACTTCATCGAACATCTGCCGATACTCGGCACGGCGGTTGAGGCGCATCTCCATGTGTGAGAGGTCCAGTTTGGTGTCCTCAAAGTCAGCCTTCTTGCCGGAGGTCGATGTGATGTGGAAACCTTGGCCCTTTCTAATCAGCATCTTCTCGCGGGTAGCTGAGAGGATATACCCGCTCACGTCCGATGCGAACTCATTATCCTTCTCTTCCTTAAGGTCGTATTTATGTAATACCGCTTTCTCTTTGCCTACCTTACCTCGGAGGCCGTAGATCGGGTACGAGGTGTAAAAGACTACGTCGGATATCGCCGATAGTGATCCATAGTTTCCGGCTGGAAGAACGAAGGCGACCTCACGATCAAAAATACCCTCAAAGTCTATTTTGACCTTGACAGATTTTTCTTCTTTCTCTTTCTCCTCTTCCTTGGTGTCTTTCTTTTTCTCTTCCTTTTTGGGTTCCATTTCTACTTCATCGCTCTTGGGAGCAAAGGGAGATTTTTCGTCGACGGTCAAAGGAATTAGAAAAAGATTTGTGATGGCATTGTTCACAAACTGGGGTTCATAGGAGCCCATTATCGGGTTGAAGTTCCTCTCTGAAAGGAAGTAGAGATACTTGCCGTCAGGATCGAAGGCCGGTTGGTAGTCATCCGTGAATCCGGGCGTGACCTGATGGATCGACCCGTCGTCGAAACAGTACACAAAAATAGCGGTTATCCTGTTTTCCCCTCTCTTGGTGTAAGCCAGGTATCTGCTGTCGGGAGACCATGCAAAGCGACGCACCTCATTGCGGTCGGTTTGATCGATTCTCACGAGTTTCTTAGTTGCGATGTCAATATGATATAGGTTCAATTCCTTGTCGGAGAAGGCGAGCTTTTTACTATCAGGTGACCACTGGGGAGCATACTTGTGGCAATGACCATCAGTGGTGAGCCTGATCGTTTCCTTACCATCGTAAGAGACTAGGTACAGTTCTTCCTCGCCGGTGACGTCGGAAATATAGGCGATCCACTTGCCGTCCGGCGAGCAGCTGGCGGACCTATCGTTCGAGCCTGAGCTGTTTGTGAGGTTGCGTGTATCTCCTTCTTTGGCCGGAACCGTAAATATCTCCCCCCGGGCGAAGAAAATGGCTCGCTTGCCGTCCGGAGAGATGTCCGAGCCACGAACCTTGTCAGATACTTCGACAAACTCAGTCCGTATCAGGTGGTGATCTCCTGTAAGATATATGGTCACCTGGTGCAGAGATTCGGAAGGAAGATCAAGCACATAGATAGAGCCGCCGTTCTCAAACGCGATGCCGTCAGGACCAAGACTTGGCCAGCGGACATCGTATTCCGTGAACTCTGTTACCTGGCGGGTTTGTCCTGTATTGACGTTATAGCAGAAGATGTTTAACGTGCCGGTGCGGTCGGAGTTGAAATAGATCTTGTCTTCATACCACATCGGCATGTTGTCGGTGCCGACCCAGTCGGTAATCTTTTGGGCGTCGTAGCTGTTTAGATCGAAAACCCAAACATCTTGCGCCATCCCACCCTGGTAACGTTTCCAGGTCCGAAAGTCACGGTAGATTGGGCAATAGGCCACCTTTTTTGTATCCGGAGAAAGACTGGTAAAGCCGGCCGAATGCATCGGTAGCGGCTCCGGCAGACCACCCGCAGTATCGATCAGATATGCTCGGCCATCCCACCAGTCGTTCGCTTCCTTACGTGAGCGAAAGAGCACTCTCCGCCCATCCGGGTGCCACCCCATAACGACATTCTCCGGACCGAAGCGTTCAGTCGTATGCTTAATACCCGGATGGTAAGTCAAGCGTTTCGGTTCGCCTCCTTCAGTAGATGTTACATAGATCGCAAAATCGCCGTCATATTGCCCGGTAAACGCAATGTGCTGGCCGTCAGGGGAAAACTTGGGAAAAAGCTCCAATCCTTCATGGCTGGTCAATTGCAACGCCTGACCGCCCGTGCGGGGAGCGATATAGAGATCACCCGCGTATACAAAAGTGACCTTATCGGTATGTACATCAGGAAAGCGAAGCAACTTGGCTTCGTCTGCTCCAAGAGAGATGCTTACTATAATGAAAAATGCCCAAAAGAAAACGTATAGCTTCTTCATAGCTCCTCCGGATTGTTTTAACATCAGTAAACACGAAGATCAAACATTAAATCTCCGAATTGACTAAAGCTATAAACACTCAGTGCGAAACACAAGTTAGAATATTAGCTAACAGAGACGTCTATGCGTGTTCCGGTTCCCGACAATCGAATTCAAGT
>CAZYRH010000244.1:0-2296 GCA_964650395.1 uncultured Ignavibacteriales bacterium | reverse complement strand
CTCCGCTACCAAGAAGATGGTGCTGCTGAAGTAAGTTATTTCAGCTTTTACCATATACACCACCCACGCCCCGCGATACACCACCGCGGGGCGTGGCTTTTTAGTACGCAGTTGCTCTCAGGAGATGTTCTTGCAGCCCGTAAAATCAACGAGCTTTCTTAAAAGGGTGAATCAGGAGTTTCTCCTGGCTGGCGTTGGAGTAATTTGTCTTAAGATGTCTAATATCTCGCCGACCTCGAAAGGCTTCTGTAAGAACCCGTCTGCCTTAGTGAAACCAGCTTTCCGACCGGCCTCGTCTTGAGAGAGAAAGGCCGTAATGAGAATGACCGGCATCTGGGGAGACTTTTCCTTGATTTTTTTAAGCAGCGTTAGGCCATCCATGCCGGGCATTTTGATGTCAGCTATCACGGCGTCAACCTTTCCATGTTCCAGCTCCTTCAACGCTTCGTCGCCGGAGGACACTGCCAAAGGGACGTAGTCGGCATAGCGGAGTGCATCAGCGAGCATCTCCCGAAATAAATCATTATCGTCAACCACCATAACTTTGTGAATCTGCTCGGCGATGTTTTCAGGTTTACCCATGAGAGTATCTTCAATAAGTTCTTCGAGGTGAGAGATTCGAAACGGTTTGGCCAGAAAACCATCAGGGGATGCCCGACCGATGATTTCCGGTGAGGCAACACCTGTTATAAATAAGACCGGCAGGGCGGGGTAGTATCTGCGAACCTTTTTCAAAAGAGCTACCCCATCAATCCCGGGCATCTTGATATCGGAAATTACCAGGTCAATCTTTTCTTCCCCAAGCTTCTGAAGAGCTTCAACGCCATCGGAAGCTCCGGAGGTACGATAGCCTATGGCATCGAGCGTATCAATTAAGAGCTCCCGTAAGTGGGTGTCATCCTCGACGACCAGGATATTTGCCTTAGGGTCTCGCACGGGTTACGACCTTATGATTTCTAAAAGCTGTTTTGTCTTCAGTTCAAGGGTCTCCTTACTTCTGGCTTCGACATTGAGCCTTAGCAGGGGCTCGGTGTTGGAAGGGCGGAGATTGAACCAGAAGTCATCGTACGTGATAGTCAACCCGTCCAGAGTATCCTGTTGACCCGATTGGAAGACTTCACTTACCTGTTTGATTTTTTCAGAGATTGAGCTTACTCGACTATTGATTTCACCACTGCGGAAATAGGGGTCGATTTCTTTAACCATCTCGTGAAGAGGTCGGTTTTCAGTGGACAACAGTTCGAGGCAGACCAAAAAGGCGATTAAGCCGGAGTCGGCAAACCAGTTATCGCGGAAATAGAAATGTCCTGAATGTTCCCCCCCAAAGAGGGCGTTGTACTTTTTCATCAGCGGTTTGATCAACGCGTGACCCACCCGGGTGCGAACAGGTATACCGCCCATGCGCTCAATCAATTCAGGTACGGCCTTCGAGCAGATCAGATTATAGAGAATCGTCTCTCCTGGATGCTTGGATAACAGGGATTTAGCTACCAGAGCAGTAACCATATCACCCCCGACCTGGGTGCCGAATCTGTCAACCAGAAACATCCGGTCAGCATCGCCGTCAAAGGCCAAACCAAAGTCAGCATTAGTTTCGGCAATCTTCTTTCTGAGATCGGCCAGATTTTCCAGTTCAATTGGAGACGCGGGGTGATTAGGGAAAGTTCCATCGAGATCGAAATAGAGTGTGATGGCCTCAATCGGCAGTTTTACCAGAATGGGCGGCAGCGTGGCTCCGGCCATGCCATTGCCGGCATCAATAACGATTTTAAACGGCTCAACCTTCGATCTGTCTATGAACGAAAGGCAATGGGCAGCATAGCCCCGGGAAATATCCTTGCGGACGACAACTCCCCGCGAAGGTGATTTTGCGATTTTGGTCCCGTCCTGAATGAACTTCAGAATCTGATTCAAACCCTCCTGTCCTGACAGCGGTTCGGCGTTCTTGCGGCAGACTTTGAATCCGTTGTACTCTTTGGGGTTGTGGCTGGCGGTAATCATCACTCCGCCTTCAAAGCCGAATTTCCCGACCGCAAAATACAACCCGTCAGTAGAAATCAACCCTAAATCAACGACATCAACACCATAGTCGTTTATCCCACGGGCCAGATTGTCGAAAAGTTCATTTGAAGAAAGACGCATATCGCGCCCGACGGCAATTGCGCTTGGCTTTAGCTGAGCAGCCAGAGCATAACCTATTTTGTAGGTGGTTTCCCCGTCGAGTTGATCAGGTACAGTACCTCGTATGTCATAGGCCTTGAATATTGAACTATTGAATTGCATACGTTTGCTCTCC
>CAZYRH010000243.1:0-2331 GCA_964650395.1 uncultured Ignavibacteriales bacterium | reverse complement strand
TCAATGAGGTTTCTGGAATCCGCCATATTACCTCGCGATCACTGGAAGGCTACTCGCTGGTCATCATCGAGTTTGAACTGGAGCGAAAGGCAATTGAGGCGACCCAGGACGTGCGCGAGAAGATTTCTGGCATTCGGGCCGACCTTCCTGAGGATATTGAAGAACCGGTTATCAGCCAGTTCGACCCGATGGCCATACCGATCCTTTCAATTGCCATCTCCGGCGAACGATCACCCAAAGATATAACGGAACTTGTCAAAAACGTTATCAAAGAGAGACTGGAATCGATTTCGGGGGTGGGCAGTGTGACGCTGGTCGGTGGTCAGGAACGTGAAATATCAGTAGCCCTCAATCCGGAGAGGATGGAGTCGTTTGGAGTTACGGTATTGGACGTGGAAAGCGCTATCACGGCCGCCAACCTGGAGATACCGGGCGGGCGAGTCGATGAGGCCTCCCGCGAATATGTGGTTCGAATGTCCGGTAGGCTCGATCAGGTCTCGCAGTTTGATGATATAATCATCAAGAACAAGCGCGGCTCTCCGGTGTATCTAAAGGACATCGCAGCTGTAGCTGACACCATCAAGGAGCAACGCTCGCTGTCACGCTACAACGGACGTCCCGCCGTCTCACTGAGCATCATCAAGCAGTCGGGAGCCAACACAGTGGAGTTAGCCCACAGAGTCAAACAGACATTGATCCGGCTCCAGGAGGAACTGCCACCAGATATCCGTATTGAGGTCGTTGATGACAACTCTGTCTTTATCGAGGACTCGATCCACGAAATCTTGTTCAATATCGAGTTTGGTACGCTTCTGGCAGTTTTTGTCATCTTTCTGTTTTTGCTTAACATACGTCCGACCATTATTACCGGCCTTTCCATTCCTATCTCACTTATTGCCACCTTCACGCTGATGAAAGCCCTGGGTTTCACGATTAATATGATGACCCTTCTGGGGCTGTCGCTGGCGGTTGGAATTTTGATCGACGATGCCATTGTAGTTATTGAAAACATTTACCGTCACATGGCGGAAGGCAAATCGGCTATGGCGGCAGCCTTCTCAGGCACCAAGGAGATAGGCCTGGCGGTGGTAGCAACGACGTTTTCCATTGTGGTAGTGTTCGTACCGATTGCGTTTATGTCGGGAATCGTGGGGCGATTCTTTTTCCAATTTGGAATGTCGGTGGCTTTTGCGGTTGTTATATCGTTGTTTGTGGCCTTCTCGCTGACACCGATGCTTTCCTCACGGTATCTTGAGAAAAAGGAACCGTTGGGTAACAGGAAAGGTGTACTCGGCGCGGTGGCTCGGTTGCTTGGTGTTATCTGGCAGCCGATTGAGAAAGTTCTCAGTTATTGGAATATCTTTTTCGAAGCTGTAAAGCCTGCGTACAAGAAGCTTCTTGCTGGCTCTTTGAGAGCGCGGTGGCTGGTGGTCATGATTGCTATCCTATCACTTGCGCTCGCTTTCTTTGCAGCTCAATTCATCGGGACGGAATTCATCGCGGAGATGGACCAGGCGAAACTTGCGGTAGATATCGAAACTCCTCCCGGGACAAACCTGACTGAAACCTCAAAGCGCTTCGAAGAAGTGGAAGGGATTGTCAAAGGATTGGTTGAGGTTGCGGCAACCTACGTTACCATTGGCGCTGGCAACGATCCGGTGACGCAGGGCCGGATTCTGGTCAAGCTGACTGATGAAAGCGAGAGGGAGCTCTCGGCCCGTCAGTTGATGGACTCTGTTCGTGTTATGTTGAGGACGGTGCCGGGGATAAAGTATGCGGTGGGCCGAGGAGAGGGTGAGGGCGGAAGCAACAAACCGGTTGAGCTTTCCATTCGGGGGGATGACGTCAAGGAACTGACGCTGCTGACCCATCGCGTGCAGGCTATCTTTGATGATATTGAGGGAACGACGGACATTGACAATACCCTTCAAGAGGGTAAGCCAGAAATTCAGATCGAAGTCGACCGCAGGTTGGCCAACGACCTCGGATTGAACCTGGGTGAGATCGCCATGACAATCAGGTCTTTAGTCGAGGGAGAGGTCGTGACCCACTACAAAGAAGGAGATGAAGAATACGATGTCCGTATCAGACTTGGGGAAGGATTTCGTTCCTCCAAAGACGATGTGGGCCGAATCCTCATAGAGAGCCGGAATAAGGATGATGATGACAGTAATCTCTTGATCCCGCTGGACCGTGTGGCGCGCCTGACCAAAACGAGCGCGATTGGAGAATACAATCGCTATGATCGCCAGCGGGAAGTGCGCGTCAATGCTAATGTCCTTTCTACGGCTTTTGCAGGAACGGTGACAGGTCTGATAGAGGAGCAGACCG
>CAZYRH010000242.1:0-2342 GCA_964650395.1 uncultured Ignavibacteriales bacterium | reverse complement strand
GCCATCAACACCTTTCTACCGATTGATGTCTTGAGATAAACCTTGGGGGACGCCTGTACCGGAACTGCTTTTGTTGCAACAGTCATATCATTATCCTTCCACTTTGGCTTAAGAAAATATGCGTATTCGCTGTAACAGTCAAATGAAAAAGTTAAAAATTTCACAAGCTAAATACCTAACAATGCCGCTTATGTCTTCATTGTTTGTACCGGCGGAATAGCTGCAGTGTGATAGAACTCTTATGCCCCCAAAAGTTATCTACAGTTTGTTATATTACATTTAGAAAATCACATCATTCATCCCTCATGAAGCCAGTAACCTTACCTCGCGCTCTCTTGCTGCCCGGTGATAAACCTTTGCTCAACGAGCTAAATTTCTTTCAAAGACTTCACCTGCCGTAGCTTGCGAAACAACTGAATGTACTCTCTTACCATGATTTCTTCCGACTGCGACAACCCTTCCATCATGGGGATGCCGATGCGAAGCACCGCCCTGACTATATCAGACGTCGTGCGGTCGTATTTCTCAGCCAGCGCCTTCAGACGGCTTTTCAACTCGTAGGAAACAAAGATGTTCAGGCAGTGCTCCCCACGTACCTTGCTGCGTTCCTTCTTGTTCTCCAAAGCATGTACCTCCTTGCATTTTGTCACACCATCATGTCAAGAAACTGTCATTGTTTACACTCTCGTTAAACTCCAGGCCGGGAATGTTCACGATAAACCTAACATTGTCGGTCAAGCATCACCTGTGGTACTTCTCATGGCCGATCAGTACCTGCGGGGAGGTTATCTTAAGGCCGTACCTCTCTCGCAACGTTTTGATTATTGACTTCCAGGTGGAGGACTTGTCGCGTTTTTCGATTAGCCGATTGATCTCCGCCACAAAGGGTGACTGACAGATCAGGCAATCTTCTCTAACGTTTACTTCGACGTCAAATCTCTCCTGAACGAAGGCGCTGAGCTGCTTTTTGAGCTTCTTGACGGCTCTCTTGTGGAGCGCTTCAAGTTTGTGAATCGGACGTCCCGATTGGCCGGATATCTCCCGGTAACTCTTGCCCATAAAATAGAACTGCGAAATAAATTCCCGCTCTTGCACACTGAGCTTTTCCAGCGCCTTGCGCACCTTACAGCGAATTGCCTCTGAGCGCTCTCTCTCTTCAACAGCCCGCCGGATATCTTCGCTGCTGATCGCCATAGCTGATGGCTCATCTAGAGAAATCGATTCTAAGAGGGGATCATCCCAATTCTTCCCCTCTTTCAGTCTGGCCGGATCATACCCGATCTCAACAATCCAGTTCTGGTACACCACACGGTTGCCTGACATAGTTTCCTCCTTTGCCTCAGCAAAGTAGGCCTGCCGGATAAGTAAGGCTACCACATGTGGGTCACATCCATCCGTCTGCACTGTCTGGGGTTAGTATCACATGATTCACATAACTGCGAGCCAGGGGCTGGCATTTGCAGATTGTTTGCAGTATCTTCATATCAAAGGTGCTTAGAGGATAAACTGAACGACACTTTGACCGAATTAGCTAAGAAAGCACCTATGTGAAAGAAATCCAACTGGAGAAACAATTCTGAATTCAAAGCCTTTTGAACGAATTCCGGTATACCGTCCCGTTACGGACAGCAGCGACCCTCTTGGGGCCTTCAAAGAACGTTGGGGAAATCTCAATTATCGCCGTTCCCGACTAACGTACCTTTCTTTGGCTTTTCTCCTGGTTTTTTATCCGGCTCTATCAGGCCTCCTTACAGGCGACTCCACTACTATGCTGAAGAGTCTGAATCAAGGAGTGCTGCTGGCAATGCTGGTGACAACCATCGTCATGCAGTGGTGCGTTTTCCTGTTAATCTACGTTACCACCTATCGCGAGCAAACCGGTTTGGCCGGCTTGGGATTTAAGTACCTACGCCTTGTCGACTTTGCTTGGGGGGTGGCGTTTTTGCTCGCTTCCAACGCCGTTCTGGCCGGATTGACATGGTTTTTGGGGCAGATCAGCCTGCCAATGCCAGGGGAAATCTCGTTTCTCATTCCAACCGATCCCACCGGTAAAGTCGTATGGGTAGCAGTTTCGGCTACTGCCGGTATCTGCGAGGAAACAGCCTTTCGCGGCTATCTGATGACTCGCCTGCGATTGATGGGGAGATTTTCAAATTGGATAATACCTTCAGTAGTATCAGCAGTTGCCTTTGGCGCCTGCCATGCTTATCAGGGATTGCCGGGATTTATAGTTATCTCCGTGTACGGGGCGATGTTTTCGCTGCTCTATATCCGCACCGGCACTATCTGGCCGGGAATTATCGCTCATTTTTTCCAAGATTTCACCGCCCTTTTCATACCCC
>CAZYRH010000241.1:0-2356 GCA_964650395.1 uncultured Ignavibacteriales bacterium | reverse complement strand
CGCCGACTCGCGGCGTGACAAAATGAATGTCAAGCCCCAAGTAGGCTTGACCTACCCAACTTGTTATTACGCCTCAAACCGGCCACCACCATGTCGACCGGTAAATTGTTTGGCCGGACATCGCAGTCCAGCTTCGCGCTTCCCACATCGCATTGCCGTCAGTGAACTTGACACTGTCGTGAAGCATCTTGTAAACGGAAGCGGTGATCCAAGTGGGGTAGTCTGGGGACAGGTCGCAAAGCTTGGCTGCATAATTTGCGGCACGTCCCACCCAAACGAGATCATTTGAGCCGCGAATTCCGGTTCGAGCGACGAAAAGTAGACTCGTGTCGATTCCAACCGTCTGTTTCAACGAGTACGTCGTGTTGGGGTACTGAACCTTTATCGATGGATTGATAATCTTCTGCACGGCATAGTTGATTTTAAGCGCAGCACGTGTTGCCGACGTGTTCTTGCTGTTGCCAATGAAGACCGCCATTATTCGATCACCGTCGTATGCGGTGATTGTTCCACCTTGGGACTTGATAATTTTCGCAGCTGAGTGTAGATATGACTTGTAGATTTCTGCTGCAAATGGGCGCCTGTAACCATGGACAAGTCCTGTTGAAGCAGAGAGGTCAGCGTAGAGGACTGTTGCATCGATCTCGACGGCATCATTGCTGAGTTTGAGGTCTTCGGGTTCAGGCACTTTTTGACCTTCGCAAGTGCTCCACGATTCGCGAAAAATAGCTGCAACTTCTTGCTTGAGGTCGTCATTCAATGACATTTACCGGCTATCTCCCAACGTTGTACAGCAAGTAGATAGCTAAGAACCACGGAGCGACCGAGAGATACAGTGTGACCATTGCACGCTGGACCCATACAAACTTCCGCTCGGCGATTTCGGCATTGCGGTGGCATTGTACACACAAGTCATCAATGTGGGATTCCGCGGACATCTCGCACATGGCTCTCCTGAACTGGTCAGCATCTCGCTGGACAATGCCCCCGAAGAAGATCAGTGAACTCTTTGGTCCTTTTGTTCTCGGGAACGACGCTAGCGATAAAAAGATCAGGCTCGCGAGTACAAAAACAGCGGCAAAGGCGGCAAATATCGCTGGCGCAACTGTCCAGCTGCTTGCCTGCTTGGGAGATACTGCCGCCAATAGGCCGAGCAACGCAGTATCAATGGCAAAAACAAACGATATCTTTGAGTCTGCTGCGCTGATCCACGCTATCTGACGAGCGAGGTTCTTCTCAAGAAAACTGATTTGGTCAGTATCGCTAATCATATGCTCCTTCATTGCCGCCTAACTTCTGCTTAGACGGTTCCCAGATAAACCCGCTTCGGTTAAATTCCGCTCTATCTAAGAAACATAGATAGATTTTGCCGTGGCCGCAAGTCTCGTAGGTCAAGCCTACTCGGGGCTTGACTTTCGTTTTGTGACGCCTCAAGTCGTTGGTGAACCGCGATCACAGATCGCGGCCACACCAGCCCGCCATAAATGGTGGGGCACCCAATCACAAAACCCTGGGACGTGTAGAGTTCATTGCTGTAATCTTGTGCCCGTGCCCGCGGTTTCCCTCACACTCCACTCACTCAATCGTGCCCATTGCCCCGGTGACGCTTGAATTCAGCGTACGCCTTGGAGTTCAGCCGGAGGTTGTTCCTGTATGAGAGACTTCCCACCAAGGTAATCAACGGCTGGCGGCGTTGCCACAAGTTGTTCCACACCCTGCGCAGAACACGCGGCATGGAATAGAAGCTCCGGTCGCAGGAGATCATCTCTGCAATGATGCCGTCCAGAGATAAATGCTTATACCGAGCCACCGGGAAGGTCAGCGTGTAGTATTTCCAGTCTTCAGGGAACCTATCGAGGGCGATGCGGGCCTGCGATTTCATCTGGTCCCACAGCCGCGTTCCGGGCAACGGCGTCAGAAACAGCACGTTGAGATTGTCCATGCCATACCGGCTGGCCGTCTCGGCGATACGTCTGCCGATGCCCGGTTCGTCTATGTCCAAACCGATGATAAAGGAACCCACGACCAGGATGTTGTGCTGCTGGATACGCCGCACGGAGGCGCGGAAGTCCCGGCCCTTCAGAAGGTTGAACTTCTTACCCAGTTCCCTAAGCCCTTCCGGCGTCGGGGACTCAAAGCCGATGAAGACGCCTCTGCATCCGGCCTTCGCGGCCAACGTCAGGAGTTCCTCATCATCGGCGAAGTTAATGGTGGCCTGGGCAACCCATTCTTTTCGCAGATTCGCCTGCGCCATGGCCCGGAACAGGTCCTTGGCGCGGGCGATGTGGTCAGAGCGCGTGCCGATGAGGTTGTCGTCCACCACCAGAACGCGTCTTTCACGGATCATCTGGAATTC
>CAZYRH010000240.1:0-2385 GCA_964650395.1 uncultured Ignavibacteriales bacterium | reverse complement strand
TCCTCCTTTCCAGTTCCTGCGATTTTTCACCATAGGCGACCCATCCGGACAATACAGTATCATAAACGGCTTGGGAATCGCTTTCATCCAAGCACGGCATATTATGTGGGATAGGAACCGTTGTACGATGATCTTGCAGATCAACGTCGTCTATTTGCGTATGTTCAGGCACTGTTTTGCCCCCTCATCCTTCGCTCAGACGTTATTCGAGATGGCTCAACTTGATTGGCTCGTTCTTGACGATATCCCGTCCGACGCGCCGTCCCAAGATAAAGTCGACGTCCTTTGGCTCAATGCCTCCTTCGGCACCGCTCCGTTTGAAGGTAATCTTGTTAATTGTTATCTTCTCGCCGCAGGCGAGGTTTTGACCGGCAACCACCTTGCGGCGGCAAGCTTGCCTCATCTCTTGTTCCTTCTCGGTCGGACACAGCATCGGGGAGCCGATGGCCCTTTCAATGAACCTAATACTGTCGACGTATTCTTTTAACTCCTTTGTATCAATCGAGAACCAGTGATCCGGGCCAGGCAGATTTTTATCCAGAGTAAAATGCTTTTCGATGACCGTCGCTCCGAAACAGACCGCACCGACCGCCGCGGCCGATCCGATAGTGTGATCGGAAAACCCCACCGGCACATTGAAGGCGTCTCTAATAATCGGAATCTTGCGAAGGTTAACCTGCCCAGGATCGGCCGGATAGGATGACACACAATGCAGGACGGTAATATCATCGTTGCCACATGAGCGAATAGTCCGAATGGCGTCCTCAATCTCATACGCATAAGCCATACCGGCAGAGATGATCATTGGCTTACCCTTGGAGGCGTAGTACTTCATAAGCTCCAGGTTGGTCAGATCATCCGAGCCAACCTTCAAAAAAGGGAGGTCGATAATCGACAACAAGAACTCAAGATCGGATGGATTCTGCGCTGTCGAGGAAAAGGCGATGCCGACTTTGTCACAGTAGTCGACTATCTTTGACCATTCCTCCTTGGTGAACTCGTACCGCTTGAACATATCAAGCATCGACTCTGTGACCATCTTCCCTTGCGACTTGTATGTATAAGTCTGATTCGGATCAGAAACGAACTCCTTGGCTTTGAAGGTTTGAAACTTGATGCAATCTGCGCCGCTCTCCCTGGCGGCCGATACCATTTCCCTAGCTAACCTGACATCGCCATTGTGGTTTATGCCAGCCTCGGCTATTATGAAAACACGGCCCTTATTTCTCATTTTTTTACTCCTGCCCGAGCTCCCGCAAGTGTGCTAACTTGCAGGAACTTCATATCTCCAATCATCAGCAGGCTCACATTGAGATTATCCCTTTCCTTAACGCAACGTCAACATAAAAAGTCGACCTATTCTATCAGCTCATGGCTGAGGATAAGGCTGCCTTGACAGACAAGATCACCCAACTCAAGTTGACCCTACAATATCAATCTTCGCCCAAGTTCAAACGCTTCGGCTGCTTCAACTCCAATGCTAGCGCCCCGCCATCGAGCCAGATGCTCAAGCGCCTTGACGGAGCGAGAATGTGGCCACGGACGCATTTCAGATTCATAGGCTTGTAGCGCCTGCAATTTGAGCTCCAGGGTGGTGGAGACGTCCACAAACCAATCCGGCGCAAAGGGAATCGCCGACACAGGAGGCTGCCACTCGGTACTCGAAGCTACCTCAAAGAACAAGAGCGTTCTTACCCCTTGGTTCCCGGGCATGGGCCGGCAGGCAGTGACGACCGCTTCATGGACACGTCGGTGGTCAACATTCACATCACCGGCATGGTGCGTATAGATAATATCGGGTTTGAAACGATCGATGAAGCCTTCGACAACTCTTACCACCTCAAGTCGTGCCAGAGAATCCATGCGGTTGTCAGGGAAATCATTCAGCTCCACTGTCTTGACGCCGAGTATCTCGTTGGCGCGGCGGGCCGCTTCACTCAGCGCGGACAACTCCTTTTTTCTATTCTCACGGTTGCTCTTCTGGTCCCGGCTGGTAATACCCTCGGCAAGAATAACAACGTGCACCTTGTCGCCGTCTTTGGCGTGGCGAGCCATAGTGCCGCCACAGCCGAGAACCTCGTCGTCAGGATGCGCTGCTATTACGAGAACGGACCGGTTCACTGTCTCCTTCCTTGTTTGTCATCCTTTGCACCATGCCTCCGTAGTAAGACATCCTTTCCATAACAAAACCAGCCCGACCCAGCTCAGTCTAAATGTTTTTCTAGTCCAGCGCCGATCAACTCGGATACCGGCGTGCCCCACCCCTTACATAAAAGATGCTCAAACTGCTTGCGGTCGCGTTCCCGATAGGTCGGGAATCCCTCTGGCTGAGCTACGGCCTTCACCTCGCCGGCTTTTATATCGGCCCAATGTCTCCTGAAAAGG
>CAZYRH010000239.1:0-2388 GCA_964650395.1 uncultured Ignavibacteriales bacterium | reverse complement strand
GACCATAGATGAAGTAGTTGGTGAACATGACCGCATCAGCGATCTCGTTCTTCTGGCCATTAAGGTTGATGTCGCCGCGATCGTCAAGCTCTGCAACACAGACGATATCGATCCCGCCGTTGAAGAAATTGACTAGCTGCAGCGGCGGCAGCTTGGGACCGTCACCATCGGGATCCACAAGGCATTCCGCCTGCGCCCCGGTGTAGGTCGGGAAGCCGTCCGGCCAATTCATATCGGTGATGTTGAGGTACGTCCCGTACAGCCCTTGCATGCCAGGATTCTGCGGGCCGCCGCCATAGTCATACACGTGCTGCGAAACGAACAGCGTATCACCGTCCTTCGATGAGATGGCGTTATCACCACAGTCGTACCAGATGAATTTAATCGGAATATATTGACATTCAAAGGTCCGATCATTGGTGACAAAAAAGTTCAACCGCGCCAGCTCACCCAGGGTTCCTGACCAGCAACTCGGATGGTTAGCACTACCGTTGTTAATCTCGGCCATCGCCACTATCCGCACAATACCGGTCGGGCAGGCTCCCGCACCACAGTTGCCGTTGACACCATAACGATAGGTGAAGTACTCCCAGCCGCAGGCCTCAAGCAGCGACCCCGGCTCGGCAAACTGGAAGGTCAACGCCGAAGCATCATACCAGATCAAGAAGTCAAAACCGCCCATTTTATTCGGCGGCTGAATGGTGCTGTCCAGATGAATGGACACCCACTCCTGGGTCCCCTGAGGGGTCTTCTCGGTCTTCTCAATATAGACATGGATCTTCGGAATTACCTCAATTATGAAACAGCATGTGTCGGCGTTGGCTGGGCTGCAGCCGGCACAGGTGTCAGCGCCATCGGATACCTTCACGCACAACTCCCAAGTTCCGGTATAATCGTTGGAATAATCGGTAATCCACTCGATCTCACCTGAATCCGAAGTTATCGTCGGCATATTGGGCGGATCCGGTAAACCATCAAGATTGGTAAAGCTGGCTATCTCGAACAGCAAAGCTCCCGGACCACCATCCGGATCAGTTGCAGTGTAGACGACGGTATCGAGAACCTCCACCACCGTGTCGCCCCAAATGATATTGGTGTCGTTCGGGCAGGTGATGATCGGCGGGATATTGTAGACACAAATGACAAAACTAACCGTGTCGGCCGCACCGCAGGAATCAGCTACCTCGATCTCCACCGTATGCTCACAGATATCAGCGCCGGTGGTATTCCAGACGATGCTGGCGGTGGTGTCGGTGACCTTGGTCACCGCCATCGCCGCCGGGCTGCCGGCAAGCTTGGTGAAGGTCAAATTCTCGCAGCCGTTGGGCAGATCCAGGTCATGCGCCATAGCCTGGCCGTTGTAGGGATCACCCCAGTGCACGTTTGCATTGGTGGCAATCGGGTCAAGCGTCGGAGATACATTCTGAATCGTAACCGTCCCGGCATTGACCGCCACCGGCACTAAGGCCGTGGTGGCACAGTCCACAAACTGCGTCTGAGCCACAACCAGCGGATTGTTCGGGCAGGTAAATACTGCTCCGTCCAGCACAATGGTGCCGCTACAAACATTGTTGGTCACAAAGTTCAGCCGCACCACCGTGGTCGGGCCTGGCCCCACCAGACAGTTATCACCAGGATCAGTCATCATACCGGCTATGCGAATCGTATCAGGAGAAACATGGTCGACGCCACTAGTGTCGACGACCCGGTTGGTCAGAACCGTCAGGTTAGGATCCCAATTGAGCGTCATCTCGCTAAAATAGGCCCCGTCGCTGCCGGAACTGACTTCAAAGACAATCTCAAAGGCGCTGATATCGGAGGGATTGAGCACGTCAATATTCAATACCCCCGCCTCACACCTAAGAACCGTCTTGCTCTCAAAAGTCACTTCCTGAGCAACCGAGAACGAAAACGCACATACCAGTATAAAGGAGGTCAGCAGCAAAGAATATAGCGTTCTTTTTTGCATCATTAGCATGCTCCTTTAATCATGTTAAAGGTCACTTACTGTTGGCAATCATCTCAAGATATACCCAAGATAATTACCTGAAATTCCGATTCTTCGCCACAGGGGCCGGGCATCGGTACCCGTCAAAATTACCTCAGCTCGCCTTGTCACCAACAGAAATCTCTGCCGTAACAAAAAACAAAAACTCAGATAATCTTGAAATGGATAAAATTTACGAAGTGTATAAAAGCCCAAGATATTACTTCCTACCTTAGACCTTCAAACCTCTAATAAAACTGAAATAAGAGCTTAATTTAACCTAACGCCAACTTAGTCTTGACGTTACCAAAGGTGCAACGTACTCAAAACAGAAGCGCTTTACAACACAACTATTTCCCTAGACAGTAGTAACATAACTAATTTCTACCGCTTGTCAATAC
>CAZYRH010000238.1:0-2394 GCA_964650395.1 uncultured Ignavibacteriales bacterium | reverse complement strand
GGCGTCCAGTCAAATGTTCCCGTATCGTTAGCATGGTCGGTGAAGTAGGTCTGCAGTGTATCAACTGTCAGCATGATCGGATCGTCATCAGGATCGGATGAGGATACCGTAAAATTCAGATTTTCTCCTTCATTCACCATTTGAGGTCCAATGGGATCAAGCACCGGCGGATTGTTCGGCGCCTCCACAACAAGATTTACTTCCACATACTGTGGTGAATTCAGAGCCGTGGTTGAGGTCACCTCAATAGTGTCCACATAAGTGCCGACAGGGAGTTCAGAAATGTCCACCGAAGCAGTGATAATGGTTCCTGTCGTACCGCAAACCGGGTCGGTGGAAAGCCACGTAGAGTCATAGGACAATCTAAAACGAATTGTTTCGCCATCGGAGCCGATAGTAAAGGTCTGATCCGGAGTATTAGTATCACCTTCAACAGCGCTAAAATTTAACACCGGATTAGGTAGCACCAAGTTGGCGCTAATCGGGCGGTTTGGGTCGTAAATCACCAGCTCGCAGGCCCACTTCGGAACGAAATTCACTCCCCCTCCTGCTGAAAAGAATAGATAATTGGAGGGGGGAACAGCTGTGGAGTCAATGACAATCGAATCATTCACTGTCCAGCTCGACAGGGTAAAGCGATAGCTCGCCCACAACTGCCGTGTTGTACCGGCCGGTATGGGGGAACCCATCAACTGTGCCCAGCCAAATACAAACTGCTGGTTGGCATTAGTCACGTTGATGTCATCGTCTTGATAAAAGAACGGCCCGATTGCAGGGCCGAGGCCACTTATGAATGACGAGACCCAGCCAGAGTCCAATTGCAGGTTGGGATTGTCCCAGATAAAACCGGCCGAGACGCCGGTAAGCGACTCATCATTATACCCATACAGGTCAACCTGGACCGTATCGTCCCCGGCAAGGGCGTCTGGGGTATGCGACACCACCAGCACAGCGGTGTCCGGCGTGCCAGGATCCTGCGCCATAACTGGCGCTGCGATAAGGATCGTCAGCACAATGAGTGACACGAGAGTTTTGAATTTCATACGTTACTCTCCTTAAAAGTTGTTTAAATTTGATCTCAATTTATCTTATCTGCTGGGCAACCACTCAAAAGCCCCAAAAATCAAAAAACGACAGCCAACCTGTTTTTCTCCCTTACAACCACAGCTCCAACCATCATTGAAGCCGTAGAAATCAATTGAGAAAAACAGAAGCCACCCGCCATTAAAAAACCACGAATTAAACCAGCTCCAAGATACATACCTCGAGCAAGTATAATAACCTGTGCACCAATCATCAGTTCTGTCAATACACCCTCTTCATACTCACTAATACTCAAATTGCTGATATGCTCTTCAAACCAGCTTTGTTAGACCAGACGACGCGGCAGGTTTTTAAACTATCCTGCTACCAATTTGTTAGACCGACTAAGAGGAAAGATCCTTTCCTTCAAGCATCTGAAACCAGGCCCTTTCCCGTATTTATAACAAAATATATTATGACATTCTCAATTGTCAAGACAATTCGTTGAGTCACCTCAAAATTGATTAAATCCAATACAGACCTAAGGCGATATCTCTTTTGCACTTCGTACTCGTACTCTGAGGTAGACCAGAGCAACCAGAGTGCCAAGAACATCCATGGCCAAATCGTAGATATCAGAATAGCGACCGGGAACGAAGTACTGATGGATTTCATCTAATAGGGCAAAAAATGTTAAAAACAATGCAGAAAATAGGAATGTTCGGTTCACAGTTATCTTGCGGGTTATATGGGAAAAAGATCGAAAGGTCAAGATTGCAAACACCGCGTATTCGACAAAATGAGCCAGCTTGTCAAGGGCCGGAACTCTCAAGTTGGGCGTTTGAAGTTTAGGAATTGAGGACACAACGATGATCGCCGCTGCACAGATAATAGCCGGTAAATGGTACGTCACAAATGTTCGTAGACGGTTGCTTTGGTGGTGAACCTTGGACATTTAATTGCATCGGTAAGCAAAATAATAGCATAGGTCAAGCTAAATTGCTTCGTCCCAGGAAGTGTAACCCGTCAGCAACACAAACTTGAAACCTCCAAAGCGGTCCGGCGTTTTTTCTCCTTACCCGTCCTTCGGCTTGGGCTTGATGCAGCCGGTATTAGCCGGGTTTTTTGTAGAATTTCCATAAACATTGTCATAATTTCCTAGCCATGAATATGAGTAACTTGCCGAGAGAGTATCTTAGCCCGATTCAAAAACTACGCTTAGTACTGCTTGCCTTGGCACTGGTGGTCTTTGTGGGTACCATCGGATTCATGGTGCTTGAGCGGATGGCTCCTCTTGATGCTCTCTACATGACCATCATAACCCTTTCGACTGTTGGTTTCAGTGAGGTAACTCCACTCCATTCGTATGGA
>CAZYRH010000237.1:0-2399 GCA_964650395.1 uncultured Ignavibacteriales bacterium | reverse complement strand
CGATACTCCTTGTACTTTTTCAAATACTCTACCAGCTTCGCCTCGCGGCCGGCCTCTTTGGGATGATAGTACTCAGTCCCTGCCAGCTCGTCAGGGAAATACTGCTGGTCGGTCAGGGCGTCTTCATACTCGTGGGGATACTTGTATCCCTTGCCATAGTCGAGGGCTTTCATCAGCGATGTCGGTGCGTTACGGATGTGCAGCGGTACCGGCAGGGAACCTTTCTTGTCTGCGTCCGCTTGCGCCTTCTCGAAGGCGGTATAGGCGGCGTTGGATTTGGGAGCGCAGGCTAAGTATATGACCAATTGGGCAATGGCCAGTTCTCCTTCGGGTGAACCGAGGAAGTGGTAGGCGTCGCGGGCACTTACCGCCAGTGTGAGGGCGTACGGATCGGCCAGGCCAACATCCTCCGAGGCAAATCGCACCAGCCGCCTGACGATGTACAGCGGATCATCGCCACCATCAAGCATCCGCGCCAGCCAGTACAGCGAGGCGTCAGGATCGCCGCCGCGCAGGCTCTTGTGGAGAGCGGAGATCAGGTTGTAGTGTTCCTCTCCATCCTTATCATAAAGCGCCATCCCCTTCTGGTGGACCTCTTGCAGGTCCTTGACCGTGATGACCTTGCCCGCACCGAGGTAAGAGGCGGTCGCTTCCAGCAGAGAAAGCCCCCGGCGAGCATCGCCGTCAGCAGCAGCGGCAATGAACTCCAGCGCTCCTTCAGCAAGGCTGAGGCTCATCTTTCCCAGCCCCCACTCCGTATCGGAGAGAGCACGTGAAACAATTCTCTTGATAGCCTCTTCTGACAACCTTTCAAGGACATAGACCTTTAAGCGAGACAGTAAGGCTGAGATTACTTCAAACGATGGGTTCTCTGTCGTGGCACCGATGAGAATGATATCGCCCTTCTCGACATAGGGCAAGAAGGCATCCTGCTGGGCTTTGTTGAAGCGGTGGATCTCATCGATGAAAACATACGTGCGTCGACCGGATAGCTGATAATAGTTGCCGGCTTTCGAGATAATCTGTTTTACTTCCTTGATGCTCGAGGAGACGGCGGAAAAGGGAACAAACTGCCCCTTGGTCGATTTGGCGATGAGCGCAGCCAGAGTGGTTTTCCCCGAACCTGGCGGACCCCAGAATATCATTGAAGCGACATTGTCACTTTCAATAGCCTTACGCAGGGGTGTTCCCGGACCTACGATTTTATCCTGACCGACAAACTCATCGAATGTTTGCGGCCGCATCCGGTCGGCCAGTGGTTTGAGATCCGATCGGGAATATTCTTTAGAATCAGACTTATCTGTATTAAAAAAATCCATCGCTACAGAATATAGCCGGTCGGGGAAAGCGGGACAATCACTAATGCCAAATCTCTCGTGTCAGTGAAGGAAATCGCAGCGTGAGCAACGAAGCTACTGCTTAAAGCGCAAGCTCCATCCCATCGACTGCGATAACTAAATTATCCAGTCCGGCTTTCTGCGCCCTTTGTATGATTTCAGCGACCTCATCCTCAGTGCCAAGGTGGGTTATAACGTACCTTCCCACTCTGATGGTTTGGGCGAATTCAAAGAACTCGTTAAGATCAATGTGGGTTGATTCGAGGACAACGTAATCCTTGCCGTCAAGATGATTCTTGACATCGGCAAAGCTGAAAACGTCCGCCGAGTAAAACAGAGACTTGCCTGCGTTTTCAAGCTCGAAGGAGTGGCACTGCATCTTGTTAGGCAGTTTGAGCTCTTTTATGAACTCCGTATATCCTTTCAAGTGTTGATTACCGATTGCTGTTAGCGTAAAGTCTTCCGAAAAGATACACCCTACTTCATAGCCGATGATGTTCAAAACAAACGGAAGTTTTTCCTCGATCAGATATACCGCCGGCAGAAAATCTCTTAGCGGCCTGACAAATTCAGATGGTACATAGATATCGAGCTTGTCATGTCTTCCTGCCAGGTACACCATCTGGATAACGAGCGGCAGCTCACAGACGTGGTCGGGATGCGTATGGCTGATGAAGATTCTCTCAATAGCGAGCGGATCAAACCCGCACCGCAAGAACGATGAACACACCCCACCGCCGCAGTCAAGCAGACTGAGCCTGTCCTGCACCTTCAGTACGTAGCCTGCTGTGGCGCGGTTTGCCTGCGGCATACCTGATGAAGAGCCGAGAATCGTGAATGAATCAGTGTGCATACTCTCCCCGTCTTTGCGTTGATCGAGGCTTACTTCAGAATCAAGTTACGGCATGATCCATATAAAGGCAAGCAGAGTACAATCCAGGCTCTATTGCCGGTCCTACCAGCAAACTGGGGTGGGACCGCTCTGAAATAGATAGGCCACAAGATACGTAAGGTCGGCTATGTTTACGTTGCCGATGCCGTTGACATTTGCTGCTTCCATCA
>CAZYRH010000236.1:0-2458 GCA_964650395.1 uncultured Ignavibacteriales bacterium | reverse complement strand
AACTTTATGAATAGAAGGGACTTATCCCCCTATGACTCTTGAACGACAAAAGATCGAAACGGTTTTTCTTGAAGAGGAGATGAAATCCTCTTACCTCGATTACTCCATGTCGGTTATTACCAACCGGGCCTTGCCGGACATCCGTGACGGCCTCAAACCCTCCAACCGGCGTATCCTTGTGGCGATGAACGACCTCAACCTAACTCCGGGGAGACCGCACCGCAAGTGTGCCAAGATCGCCGGAGATACGTCGGGCAACTACCATCCTCATGGCGAGCAGGTGGTCTATCCGACCCTAGTGCGGATGGCTCAGGATTTCAATATGCGGTATCCGCTGATTGACGGTCAGGGGAATTTTGGTTCTGTGGACGGGGACGGTGCGGCGGCGATGCGATACACCGAGGCGAGGCTGACCAACATTGCAATCGAGATGCTGGCCGATCTTAACAAAGAAACGGTTGATTTTATACCGAACTATGATGCCACCAGAAAAGAGCCCAAGGTGCTCCCGGGCAAGTTTCCTGACCTCCTATGCAACGGCGCCTCCGGCATAGCGGTCGGTATGGCCACCAACATTCCGCCGCATAACCTCCGCGAGATTACCCAAGCCATAGTGCGGGTCGTGGATGATACCGAGTGCACCAATGAAGACCTGATTGAGCTTGTCACCGGCCCTGACTTCCCCACTGGTGGCATTATCAACGGCCGGGAAGGAATCTTCAAAGCCTACACCACCGGCAAAGGCCATATTCCAGTGCGTGCCAAGGTCGTTGTCGAGCGAATGAAAAACGGCAAGGAAGCCATTGTCATAACGGAGATTCCCTATCAAGTCAATAAGTCCAATCTCTTAGAGAAGATCGCTGACCTGGTCCGTGACAAAAAGATCGAGGGAATCTCCGACCTGCGCGACGAGTCTGACCGCGATGGCATGCGCGTTGTGATTGAGCTCAAGCGTGACCAGCAAGCTGACATCATCTTGAACCAACTCTACAAACATACCACTATGCAGACGACCTTTTCTGTAATTATGCTGGGTCTCGACCATGGCATGCCGAAACTAATGACGTTAAAAGAGTTTATCCAGGCCTTTATCGACCATCGACACGAGGTCGTAGTGCGCCGGACAACCTTTGACCTGCGCAAGGCTGAAGAACGAGCGCACATTCTCGAGGGGTACCGTATTGCGCTGGATCATATCGATGAAGTCATTGCGCTGATCAAAAAGTCAAAGGACACACCGACGGCCCATGAAGGGTTAATGAAGACATTCAAATTGTCGGACAAGCAGGCCACCGCCATACTTGAGATGCGCCTCCAGCGCCTCACCGGCTTGGAGCGCCAAAAAATCCAGGAAGAGTATCGCGAATTGATTAAGAAAATCAGCGAGTTCAAGGCGATTCTCGATTCCAAGCCGCTACGGATGCAAATCATCAAGGACGAGACAAATGAGCTTGAAAAGAAGTACGGTGATGAGCGCCGCACTGAGATTCAAGAAGCCGCCGAGGAGTTGACCGTTGAAGACCTTATTGCCGAAGAAGAGATGGTCATCACCATCTCGCATCTTGGATACGTGAAGCGTCTTTCCGTATCGGCCTATCGACGGCAGCAGCGCGGTGGCAAAGGGGTCATCGGTATTGAAACCAAAGAGGATGACTTCGCTGAGCATCTCTTTATTGCCTCCACCCACGACTACATCCTCTTTTTCTCCAGCAAGGGACGCTGCTACTGGGTCAAGGTCCATGAAATCCCCGCCGCCGGCCGCTTAGCCAAAGGCAAGCCCGTCGTCAACATGTGTCGCATGGAGAAAGGTGAGCAGGTTACTGCGTTTTGCAAGGTGCGTAGTTTTTCGCCCGACACGTACATAGTCATGGCTACCCGCAACGGCGTGATCAAGAAGACCTCGCTGGATGCCTTCGCCAACCCGCGTTTCACCGGTGTCAACGCCATGAATCTCCCTAAAGATGATGAACTGATCGAAGCCTCCCTGACCGACGGCTCTTATGAGATTGTCCTGGCCACTCGCAAAGGGATGGCTATTAGGTTTCCGGAGGACAAGGTGCGCTCCATGGGCCGAACCGCTTATGGGGTGAAGGGGATCAATCTCGCGAAAGGTGATTACGTCATCGGCATGGTGGTGGTCAAGCGCGACGCCTCCCTGCTGGTGGTCACCGAAAACGGATACGGCAAGCGCACTTCAATAGATGACTACCGCGTCACCAACCGCGGCGGCAAGGGGATAATAAACATCAAGACCTCCGAGCGCAACGGCGAGGTGGTGACTATCAAAGAAGCGCTCGACGACGACGAACTGATTCTCATCACCAACCACGGCATTGCCAACCGCCAGGCGGTCAAGGAGATTAAAGTCATCGGCCGCAATACCCAGGGCGTCCACCTGATCAGCCTTAAAGGCAATGATAAAGTGACAGACGTCGCCAGAGTGGTGAAGGAGGGGTAA
>CAZYRH010000235.1:0-2462 GCA_964650395.1 uncultured Ignavibacteriales bacterium | reverse complement strand
ATGAAGGGCATCCAGGCGCAGGACATCCCGGAGGAGGAACTGCTGCAGACGCGGTGAGTTGGCAGAACCACATTTATCTTCTGCAAAGACATAGGCAGGCTCGAGAGGGCCTGCTTTTTATATTCCTTGTGACAGTTCAATTTGTGATCTTAATACGCATTTAATTGTGTTACCATGGGAATCAAAAAAGGCTGTACAGAAGTTTGAAGTATGGTAACGAACAAATCTAATCGTTGCAAAGAGGAAAAGCATCTTAGGATTGATGAGATAGGACCCTGGTCTGAAATTAAGCTTGAAATAATTCAGAAGTACGCGAAAGCTTATTCCACAATCCTCAATAGACAAGAACTCTATCATGTATACATTGATGCCTTTGCCGGAGCAGGAGTAAATGTCTCGAGAGTAACTGGGCAGTTCGTTCTTGGAAGTCCACTTAACGCCCTTATGGTAGAGCCACACTTTCGGCACCACTATTTCATTGACCTTGATAGTCAAAAGGCTAACTCCCTCAGGAGGATTGTAGGCAATCGAACAGATGTCACGATTGACGAGGGAGATTGCAACATGTTTCTTAAAGAAAAGGTGTTCCCAAACGTAAGATATGAAGATTACAAAAGAGCTCTGTGCCTTTTTGACCCGTACGGCTTACACTTACACTGAGAAGTTATAAAAGCTGCTGGAGATATGAAAAGTATTGAAATCTTTCTCAATTTTCCAGTGATGGATATGAATCGAAATGCTTTATGGCGCAATCCAGAGGGTGTGGAGCAATCCCAGTTGGATCGTATGAATGCCTTCTATGGAGATGATTCATGGCGAGAAGTTATGTATCGAACGAATGGCAATCTGTTCGGTTGGCCAGAGAAGGTTGAAGATGCTAACGCCACCATCGCAAGGGCTTTTCAAGAGCGGCTGAAGACAATTGCTGGTTTCAAACATGTTCCAGAGCCGCTTCCCATGCAGAACAAATCAGGTGCCATACTTTACTACTTATTCTTTGCCTCTCATAAACCAGTGGCACAGAAAATTGTCAAATATATATTTTATAAGTATCGTAGCGGGATTTCTCCCAATGGCTCTTAAATCCCGCATCGAATGGACAGGTTCCACCTGGAACCCCGTCACTGGCTGCAATAAAATCAGCGCCGGGTGTCAGCACTGCTATGCCGAGCGGATGGCATTGCGGTTACAGGCAATGGGAGTGCCGAAATACCGGAATGGCTTCAATGTAAACCTACATCCAAGCGCACTCGAAGAACCGCTCAAATGGAAGAAACCTCGTCTCGTTTTTGTCAATTCGATGAGTGATCTCTTCCACGACCAGGTACCGTTTGAATACGTGGAACGCGTCTTCGATACCATGCGCCGTGCCGAGCAACATATCTTCCAGATTCTCACCAAGCGGTCTAAAAGACTGCTCAAACTGAACAACAAGCTCAACTGGCCTGACAATGTCTGGATGGGTGTAACAGTAGAAAACCATCATTACACTCATAGAATTGACGACCTGCGCCAGATCAGTGCAAAAATAAAGTTCCTGTCTCTGGAGCCGTTACTTGGACCGATTCCCGATATCGATCTGAACTTGATCGATTGGGTGGTTGTCGGTGGCGAATCCGGACCTGGTGCGCGGCCAATGAAAGAGCAATGGGTTTTTGATATAAAGCAGCGATGTCACAAGCAAAGCGTTCCTTTCTTCTTCAAACAATGGGGTGGCGTCAACAAGAAAAAGGCAGGCAGGCTGTTGAACGGCAGAACCTGGGATGAGATGCCGGCGCTTAAATCATTGACAGGACAATTGAGTTTCGCTTAACTATGGCAGGAGTCAGGGATTTATACCCTGAAACTAACTTTTGTACAACCATATCAGGAGGAATGTAGAATGAAAAAGAAGACAGGACTTGTAGGGTGTTTGGTTCTGGCCGTTTTGATGTTCACCGCCTGCGGGCAATCATCCGATCAAGAGGCCAACACATCGGCACAGGAAAAAAGCTCACCGGCTGATACAACAACCATTATCGAGCCGAGCTTAATTGGCGAGTGGATCATGATAACAGCAGATACGATTCCGGCTGGATTCCTGATCGTGCGTGAGGATGGTACCTATACACGTGGCGATAACAGCGCATCGGTTACCGGCCCGTACGTCCTTGATATGTCGCAATCACCGTATGCTCTCGATCTTTGTATTGGTGAATGCGGCGGACCTGGTTCCAAATGGACAACGCTTGTCTGTATCTTTCGATTCCACACTGCCGACACGCTGGAATTGCGCCACTCCCCTACTGACAAGCGGTATACAGAATTCGCAGAAAAGGCGGACGAGAACACCAAATTTTATGTTCTAAAAACAGCTAAACCAGCTCCGTAGGGCCGATTGTACATCCTGGTGAATTCGAGTAAACTCGACCTAAGCTTTGATCCATCAGGTGCTACTGTTTACGTAAATGATTTCCAAGAGG
>CAZYRH010000234.1:0-2560 GCA_964650395.1 uncultured Ignavibacteriales bacterium | reverse complement strand
CTTGCCCCCGGAAAGTAGGTACTTGGTAAAGCCTTTGGTGTCATCTTCGTACTCGTCATAGGTTGCTTTCCGTTCGACAATCCCGTCATCTACAATCAGCAGCCGGTAGCGCATAAATTCGTGCCAGTCCACGCAATCACCCGAAGGACAGTACAGTAGGCTGATGGAATCTTGATAATTGTACATATCGTAAGAATAACCGGAGAGGACGCTGTCATAGAAGGCTGTTACACTATCATAGACCAGAAATCCCTCCGGATGTCCGGAATTGGTGATTACCAGGATGTCCTTCGTTTGCGTATCGACCACCAAGGCGGTAATGCCGGTTGAGAATTCGGACTCGAAACCATATTCGTTAACCGCGGTGATGATATAGACCATGCCCTCGTCGACACCAAAATCGGTAAAGTTTGTTGCGCTGACGTCTACCTGAGCATGGACATCCATAGCGTAGTAGTAGTAATACTGGCCGTCGACAAGAAACGTATCTTTGGGTGTAATGAACTGGGCTTGATAGCCCTCGTCATAGAAGGCGTGATATTTCACAGCAGCCGAGTCTGCGTTCGCGAACCGGTAGATATTGTAGTGATCGATAGTGACTTTCTCCGGCGCCGTCCAGGTCAAAACCGCCGGGCCGCCTTCCTGTAGGTAAGCATACTCCTTTTCGACCCCAGGAGACATGCTCCGATCACCGAGCTTTATTGCCAACGGTTCGCCTGGATCACCAACGGACTTTGTGGTCGTCCGGTGGGCGACGTTTACGAGATAAAATGTGCTGGAATCGAGAGCGTCAAAGGCATACTGATGGCTCCGGCCAAGGCTGGCAATTGAGTTTAGCTGATCCGGCTCCAGCCAGGGCGGCATCACGCCGGGATAGGGAAGGGAATCGGGTGGTACTTCCCAGAGATACACTTCGTATCCTTCGACATCGTCGAAAACCCACGGATCCCAGCGCACAACCACCGAATCGTCATCGTTGTATTTGGCCTGCAAACCTGTGACTGGAAGCTCAGGGTTCAAAAGAATATGTGAGAGGCTGTCTGACCAGGCGGCGTTTTCCAAGACATCTGTAAAATTTAAATTAGCCAGGTACTGATCAGGATTGAGGGGTAAGTTGTATATGTTGTTTGGATCAGTATGGACCGAGTCTCCTGTGAAATTAGCAAACAAGAAACGCATGCTTGAATCAGGAAGCAGGCTAAATGGCCCCACCGACATCAAGAACCTAGTGTCGAAGCCGTCGGCAAGGTCAGCAACCCAAGGGGGGTCAGGGTAAAGCCACAGTGTGTCATTAGGTTGGATAACGGCTGTGTACACCTGGTCGTAATCCCACTCCTGGTTTCTCATGATGTAGTACTTATTTACATCACCTTCTGGGGTACCGATGCCCTCGGTTCCGAAATCACGGAATGGCTCTTTCCATACCCCCGTATAAGGCCTTTCACGGGGGCCAAAATCATAGGGCGAGTATCCGTTACTGATCCACCAGTTGAAGCTGTTATGGGCTGGCGGGAAAGAAGTCTCAAGAAACTTGAAGGTGAAAGCTCTGGGGGTCTGTTGGTCCGGCGGCATCAATGACAAGTCCCCATCGTTGTCGATGATATATGCTATCATCTCGCTATCGCTGGTTGTTATTGTCCCTGTAACGTCATCAGCAAAGCCTATTGTCCCTTCACAATCAAAGCAAACATCGCCGTCAAAGTAGAAGCCTACATAGCCCTGCTCGATAGGCACATCCTCCATATTCGTTATTACCATGTCATATATCACTGTCCAGTTGTACGGGTCGGTGTGCCAGACATGGCTGCGGTTGGCAATACGAATGTAGAGAGGGATATGCGGCCTGATAAAGTAATCTGGATCAACGCCTACAGTGAAAGTGTCAGTGAATTCGGCTCGCATTGAGAAATCGGTAGGGTAGTCAAATTTCGTTACTGAACCGCGGGACGGGAATTCCGGCGGAAACATTTCTCTTCCAAGCTGCCAACCGTCGGCACCGACTGATACCAGCGTGTCTTGGCCGACCACCGCGCCGACCCAGATGGCACCGGCAAAAAGATACTCAATCCCGCTGCCGGGCGGTGTGACGAAAGAAGGATAGCAGGGTCCATAGGGGCAGAAGCCAGGGAAAAAGCCAGCCCCAAACTGCCCGAAGCAATTGAATGAGGCGTCAATTTCTCCTGTTTGCTGAACTCCGTAAAACGTCGGCCAGTCGATTATCGGGGTGGCTGTTGAATCGCTGCTGCCGCTGGCCAGCGGTGGGTGAAACTCCTCTTTGGCTGGATTGACTGTCCAGGCGTTCTTTCCCCGGGCATTCACTTCGAGTGTCGTCATGCCAATTACGGCTACGAACACCAGTAAAATGATGGAGAGTTTCTTCATCATTACCTCCGGTAAGTTAAACTATCAGTATGTTGCTGCTGTATCTCATTGCAATCACATTCAAATTGACCCCATGTGCGCGGGGTCATTATGTAGACGCTGGAAGTATACTTGTTGTTTAAAACAATATACAAAATAAACAAAATATATCAACTTTAATCTGCGAGGCTGTGTCATG
>CAZYRH010000233.1:0-2586 GCA_964650395.1 uncultured Ignavibacteriales bacterium | reverse complement strand
CGCTATTTTTTTTAAGATAATCTCTCAAGCGTTTCGCATGCCTGCCGATTAAGCAGGGTAGATGTGTTGACTGAGAGATCTGTTTTCATACTAAGGGGGTAATATGCTGTCTGGGAAATCTGTCCTCATAACAGGGGGCACAGGCTCCTTCGGCAAAAAGTTCGTTGAGACGATTTTAGCACGTTATGCTAGAGTGCGTCGCATCGTTGTCTTCTCGCGGGGAGAACTCAAGCAGTTCGAAATGAGCCAGAGGTTCTCACCTGAAACGTATCCTCAAATGCGATATTTCATTGGTGACGTTCGTGACCGGGAAAGACTCGTGCGGGCCATGGAGGGCGTTGACATTGTCGTGCATGCCGCCGCTTTGAAGCAGGTTCCGGCGTGCGAATATAACCCGTTTGAAGCTATCAAAACGAATATCATGGGCGCCCAGAACGTGATCGAGGCGGCTATTGAGCAAAGAGTTCAAAAAGTCGTCGCCCTCAGCACCGACAAAGCGGCGGCCCCGATTAACCTCTACGGAGCGACAAAGCTCTGCTCCGATAAGCTGTTTGTCTCGGCTAACAATTTCAAGGGGAATCGCGATATCAAGTTTGCGGTGGTTCGTTACGGGAATGTGATGGGTAGCCGGGGCAGTGTGATTCCATTCTTTTTGAGAAAGCGCGAGGAGGGGGTTCTGCCAATCACCGACCAGCGCATGACGAGGTTCAACATCACGCTCGAGGAAGGGGTTGACCTTGTGCTGCACGCCCTGCTGCACATGTGGGGTGGGGAAATATTCGTCCCTAAGATTCCAAGCTATCACATTACCGACGTAGCAAAAGCAATTGCCCCAGACTGCCAATATAAGACCGTCGGTATCAGACCGGGCGAAAAACTGCATGAAGAGATGATAACCGAGACTGATGCCATGAACACGATTGAGTTCGAAGATTACTATGTTATCCTCCCTTCAATGCCACTTTGGGACGTAAATCGATATATAGAGGCTTTCGGCGGCAAGCGGTGTCCCGATGGATTCAAGTACAACAGCGGCACTAATACGCACTGGTTGACTGTGGCTGAGCTTCGGGAATTTATCAAAAGGCAAGTGGATAGCAGCTTTTCTGTTGATGAGTCGGATGACGGTAAAACCAGGCGACGATTTACAATGATTCGGAAACCGCTGCCGGTCCCCCACGCTGAACTGGTTGCCGAAAGAGACGAGAGTTGAGCCTGAAAACTGATACAGACTTTGGCCAGGTCTTGGCAGAAGCAACGCTTAATGGCGTGAATGACTCGCATGAGAGAGAACGGAAGTTTCTGCCGTATGGCAGACAGCACGTATGGGATGAGGACATTCAAGCCGTGGAGACCGTTCTCAGGTCGGACTGGTTGACCCAGGGCCCGACTATTCCAGCTTTTGAAAAGAAACTCGAGGAGTATATCAGAGCACATCAGGCAGTTGCCTGCGCCAACGGCACAGCGGCGCTCCACCTGGCCATGCTCGCTCTTGGCGTGGGGGAAGGGGATGAAATCGTCACCACGCCTAATACGTTTCTCTCCTCAGCCAATTGTGCGCGCTTTGTTGGGGCCGAGGTGCGTTTCGCAGATATTGACGCCGCCACCGGATTGATGGACCCGGCATCGCTTTCAGACGTTCTTGACTCTGACCACAAGAAAAAGATCAAAGTTGTCATACCAGTGCATTTTGCCGGCCAGCCGGTGGAGCTACCCAAAATCCAATCTCTTGCCAAAGCTCACGGGGCCTGGGTAGTAGATGATGCCTGCCACGCCCTCGGTGCCGAATATGAGTATGAAAAGCAGACATACCGAGTGGGCGGCAGCCCGCACAGCGATATGACGGTTTTTTCTTTTCACCCCGTCAAACATGTCGCTATGGGAGAAGGAGGTGCGATTGCAACGTACAACTCTGACTTAGCCGGACGGTTGCGTTGCTTTCGTAACAATGGTATGCAGAAGGAAGACTTTGTTTATCAAGAGATGGGCTTGGCGCCGGATGGGAAAGCTAATCCGTGGTACTACGAGATGCATGAACTGGGTTTTAACTATCGTCTGACGGACATGCAGGCCGCTCTTGGAATAAGCCAACTCTGGCGATTGCCCTGGTCACTGGAGCGCCGCGGTCGGATTGCGTCACTTTATCACCAGCTAATAAGCGATTCCTTTGAAAACGATGCCGTACGTCCCTTAACACTGCTTCCCAATAGAAAGCACGCATATCACCTTTTTGTGGTGCAGATTGACTTTGAGCGCTTTGGTGTCAATCGCGCGGCCGTAATGAATTATTTGAAGGAGGCAGGAATCGGCACACAGGTGCATTATATCCCCATTCACCTTCAGCCTTACTACCGAAAGCGCTATGGCACAGCGCTGGGTGATTTCCCGCAGGCTGAGCAATATTATGCTAAGGCACTCAGTCTGCCAATGTATCCAGATCTCACTGAAGCGGATTGCCAGCGGGTCATCAGAGCATTGAAGGCTGCACTGGGAGCAACGGCATGAAGGTTGTCATTATCGACCAGGCGCGTATGACATCCACGCGCCTTCCGGGAAAAGTAATGAAGTCGATAATGGGTAAGTCAC
>CAZYRH010000232.1:1533-2611 GCA_964650395.1 uncultured Ignavibacteriales bacterium | reverse complement strand
ATTGAGAAAAACGTGGTGCACGGGTCGGACAGCGTGGCTACCGCCAAGACTGAAGTGGCATTTTTCTTCAATGAAGATGAAGTTCTGCCTAAGGAATAGACAAGATGTCTGACTCACTCTACGATATCGAATTTTATGCCCGATTCAACCGGGACTTGCAGCGTCGTTTGAACGGACCCAACATCAAGGATGTGAAGTTGGAAGACCTCCGTGAACCGGCGCTTCAGACCGGCACGCAAACGAAGTTTAACTCCTGGGGCTGGCGCTCGGCCGTCTCCAGCCGCATCGCCGAAAAGACGGTCTGCTTGGGCTCAGAAAAAATCCGCGAATTCCATCTGACCGACCAGAAGAAACGAATCATTGCCGACTCGCCCACCGAGCTGGATAAAGTCCTGCACTTGATGGAGACATTACCGTTAGTTCGGTTGCGACGCCAGATGGGACAAAACTCGGAATATAACCCCAAATGCAACCTGTACATGTCGGTGGCCGATCTGAAAAACTACCGCCTGGCCTACATGTGGGGCCATACCATGGGACCAGTAACCAGAGACCCCGGGCCGGAGTTCACCCTAATTCACATTCCCGAGGAACACCACATCCGCCAGCAGGCGTTGGTCTTGGCCGATCATAATCTAACCCTGATACTCGGCTCGGACTATCTCGGTGAGGACAAGAAGGGGTTCCTGCGCAACGGTATGCTGGCAGCAGACGCTCTGGACATGCTGGGTTTGCACGCCGGCACCAAGGTGGTCATTATACGCGACGCCCGAACGAATAAACTGAAAAAGTATGGCGTGTTTCTGTTCGGCCTGTCGGCGACGGGCAAGAGCACCTGGTCGTGTCACCAGCTTGGTTTGGACTGGTCAAAAGGCGAGCGTACTCTCGTTTGCCAGGATGACATCTGCTTCTTGAAAAATGACGGCTCGGCCTATGGCTCAGAGCAAAATTATTTCGTTAAGACCGACGTGGATAGCAAGCTCCAGGAGGCAATGTACAACGCGTTAGTGCACAAAAGCGCTCTGTATGAAAACGTGATGATCAACGCCGACGGCTATCCTGATTTCCTCGATGAAAA
>CAZYRH010000232.1:0-1433 GCA_964650395.1 uncultured Ignavibacteriales bacterium | reverse complement strand
AGCCACAGCTATGCTTCCAATCCGGCAAAAGCCGGTGAATCGGTGCGCACGGTCGGGACCGACCCGTTTATCGTGGGCTCGCGTGGACACAAGGTGAACCTTTTCTATAAGATCATCATGGGCTTGGCTTCTAATTACCCCGGCAAGGTCTTTTTCTACCAGTACAACACCGGCGGCATGGGTGAAATTATTGGACAGAGCGAAAAGGGCGGTCCAAAGAAAGTCGTGCGCAAGACCGAACGCGTGCCGATCGATACAATGGCTGCCATTCAGCGCGGCGATTTGCGCGGCACCAACCAGTACCGCGAGAGCTTTCTGGGCACCGAAGAGATCGTCTCGGCGGAAGGCGCCGATCTGAGTTCGTACGTGCCGGAGAAATACTATTCCCGCGATCAGATCGATGAGTACTTGCGCGATTTGGTCAACGGTCGGCGCAAGTTTACTGAGAAGGTTGCTGAAGAAGGGCTGATGCCCGAAATCATCCGCGCGGCGGAGGAATCGTTCAGTATTGCCCCAGAGAAAGAAACCAAAGTTTTCATGCCCTCTAACAGGAAAGAAGCTCCTCCACCGAAAGAGAAGAGCAAACCCGTCACCAGGCTGACAGATTGGAAGCCCAATCCACGGTTAGTGCGCGACCGCGGCTGGCGGTATGGTTGACAATTAACCTGAAACAGCTGGCCCGCTAGTTTACGAGAACTTAGAAGAGATCGATAAAAATGCCAACTTACGAGTACCGTTGTGAAAAATGTGGCCATAAGTTTGAAGCCTTCCAGACTATGAGTGAGCCACCGGTGGAAAAGTGTCCCGTATGCGCCGGGAAAGTGAAGCGCATAATCTCCGGCGGAGCAGGGTTGATATTCAAGGGCTCCGGGTTTTATATTACCGACCATCGCAGCAGGGAATACAAAGCCGCTGCCAAGAAGGAGCGAGCCGAGACTTCAAAAGTCTCTTCAACAGGCTCGTCACCTGCGGACACGTCAAAATCTTCCTCACCGAGCGGTTCAAGTTCGTCCACGAAAGTTGCAGCAAGGTAAAGTAGATCAAAGTCCTAAATTTTTAACATTTGTTGCTCTATCAGGTCTTGCTGCTGTGGGCGGTCCATCCATCTCTGGTTGGTGTGTGGCTGGACTAATGCTTGTAGTATGTAAACTGAATAACTATATGAGACCGTCCACCGCCCGCAAAAAAAAGGATGCCACCGGCAGGGTAGTTTAACCGGCGGCATCAGGGAGGAACCACAGTATTAACCAATTGCTACATTGGTCATGCTTTTCGTGGACTTGATTATCTATCTACACTTGCTTTGGCCGTCTCCTATTTGAAAGCAGCGAATGTTGGGGTTTTCTCTCCACGATACTCCACCAACATCGTCACCCTGAGCGGAGAGGCTGTGTCATAATCATGAATGTTAACCACATAAGCTCCATAAACTG
>CAZYRH010000231.1:0-2642 GCA_964650395.1 uncultured Ignavibacteriales bacterium | reverse complement strand
CATCTTCAACTACTTCAACACCAAATGGAAACGCCATAACCAGCGAATCAAGGAGATCGCACGGCTAACTGCAAAAGCGGCATGACCTACATGGATACACCTTTTTACACACTATTATTGACATTACCAAAACGCACTTACGTAGACTTTTTCCTTGCTAAAACGCAGGTCTGATAATATATTAAAATTATATGTTAGTTCGACCAATCGGAGAAAAAATGCAAAACATAAAAAGAGTTATCAGTATCCTCCTACTTTTCGCGAGCATTCTATTGTTCATAACGCTCACAGCGGCTGCTGATTCCAATGTCGAATATCTCGGTAGTTGCTTGTGGACGGATATCAATGACATATGTATAGATGGTGATTACGCTTATTGTGCTTTTGTTAATGGCCTATTTATCTTTGACGTTTCCAACCTTGCCCAACCCGCTCCTGTGTCATCCGTCTATGCACCGGGCCAGGGGATGGCAGTGTACAAAAAGGATGCCATTGTGTATCTGGCTGACAGCTATCATGGTTTGTTGGTAATCAATGTTTCCGATCCCGCACAGCCCATTGTGGTCAACCATTACGATACCCCGGGCTACACCTGGGATGTTTTTGTTCGGGACAGTTTTGCCTATGTGGTCGATCGCTACACTACGGAGGATGAGTTTCAGATTATAAACGTTGCCGATCCTACAAGTCCGGTTTTGGTGGGCAGTTACGATTCCCCTGTGGCGACAATGGCTGTTTTTGTGCGAGACAGCCTGGCTTATATCGCGGGCGACTCGTGGGTGATTGGGGGAGATTATGCTATTCAAATCATCAATGTCAGCGACCCGACAACACCAGTCTTGATAGGCAATTACGGCAGTCCTTTTGATTTTGCACAGGATATCATGGTTCAAGACACCCTGGCTTTTATGACTGATTACTATCAATGCCTAAACATCATTGATGTCAGTGACCCCACCACACCTGCTTGGGTAGGTAAGCTTCAAAACCCATTCCCTTCCAAGAGTCTCTTTGTCTTGAACAACCTGGCCTATGTCACAGGTTACTGTGAAGGTGGTCTTCAAATCATAAACATCAGTGATCCCACGGCGCCTGTTTCGATAGGTGGTTTCGATACTCTTCATCCGGCATCGGCTGTCTTTGTTCGGGACAGCATAGTTTATGTATCTCAGAACTGGGATTCTCCAACTGACGATGGGAATGTCGGCTTCCATATAGTAAATGTTAGTGACCCGGCAGACCCCGTGGAAATCGGCAGTTACGATATTCCGAGAGGCTATGTAAGCGATGTTTTTGCTCTAAACGGCCTGGCTTATGTGGCCCAGGGATATGGCGGCCTTCAGATTATAGACTTCACTGACCCCGTCAAACCTGTTTGGGTGGGCGGTTATGATACCCCGGGGCTTGCATCAGATGTCTATGTTCTGGACAACCTGGCTTATGTCGCGGACGAGGACCTTCTGATTATAGATGTTAGTGACCCTGCGCACCCCAATTCGATTGGCGGTTTGGTCACTTCGGGCTCTGCGAAAGGCGTTGTTATCAAGAACGGCCTGGCTTATCTGGCTAGTTATTATGAAGGCCTTCAGATCATAGATATCAGCGATCCGGCAGTGCCTGTCTTTATGGGCAGTTGCGAGACTCCAGACCTGGCTGTGGCTCTGTCGGTCCAAGACAGTTTGGCTTATATAGCAGATTATAGAAGCGGGCTTCAGATCATCAATGTGAGTGACCCGACCAATCCTGTCCTGGTGGGGGGTAACGATACTCTGGGAATGACCCACGACATCTTTGTTCGGGACAGTTTGGTTTACCTGGCTCATGGTGTTGTCTCCGATGGTGGCCTTCTGATCGTAAATGTCAGTGACCCGACAACGCCTGTTATTATAGGCCGCTACAATACCCAGGGCTCGGTATACGGTGTCTTTGTCCAAGACAGCATGGCATATCTGGCTGATCATAAGTATGACCTTCAAGTTGTAAATATCAATGACCCAACAAATCCTGAACTTGCGGCCACCTACACTACCCCGGGCCATACCTGTGATGTCTTCCTCAGGTACAACATCGTTTTTATGGCCGATGAGAATTCACTGATATTGCTGGAAAGCGATTTCCATCAAGGGTGCTGTGTTAATCGGGGCAACGTCAACGGAGAGAATGGGATTAACGTGGCTGACCTGACCTACTTGGTTGACTATCTCTTCCGGTCCGGCCCTCCGCCGCCGTGCGAAGAGGAGGGAGATGTCAATGGCGACTGTCAAATCAACGTAGCCGACCTGACTTATCTGGTTGACTATCTGTTCAGGGGTGGTCCAGCACCACCGCCATGTCCGTAGATTTGACCGTCCGCAAGGCGAAGGGGTTAATTCGTGGGCGGCAGCTCGCCATAAGCGAGTCCACATCTGCGCTGTCTTTATTCTGCATCTACGGCAACCTAAATCGAAAACCTCCAACCGCAGTAGAACTCCTTGCCGGCCGCCTCATCAGGTGGGCAGGCAATACACTCGGTCATGATCCTTGCATCGATAGTCTTGGCAAACCCGGAGTACTCCACAATGCCCACCGATTTGCATGGAAACAGCATAGGAGGACAGGTGCTTCTGTCACTTGCCAATAATCGGTTACACTCGTCCTAAATG
>CAZYRH010000230.1:0-2665 GCA_964650395.1 uncultured Ignavibacteriales bacterium | reverse complement strand
TACTATGGACACATTATGAAAAACTACTCTCTCCCTATACCATAGTAACTACGCGAGGTGCGGTTTCTATCTTTTGTCACAGCCTCCCTGCGTTTCGACACCCTTTTTCGCGCATGGCGTGAATGTCAGAAGCCTGAAAGAGGCTGTGCCAAAAGTATGATTCTCGACCGCATAAGCTCCAGAAATCGTCATTGCGAGGAGCGAAGTGACGTGGCAATCTCTTGCAGTGCAAACAACTACGCAATTGAGATCGCCACACTCCCTCCGGTAGCTCGCGATGACGTTGGACTTATGGCACAACCTCCTGAAAGCTTTTGACCTACTCAATAACGTGGCAATCTGAATCTAATGGGTTCGCGAATCGTTCAGATCGGTGTATTGAGTGTCAGGGCATTGGAAATTCCACTAAATGAACTCAGGATATTAGCCGTTCGTATAAGAAGAAGGCAAAAACGTCATGAAAAAATGCAACAGGGAGGTATGTCATGTGGAAAGTGTTGAGATCATCTGCGATCGCATTTGTCTGCTTCACATCGGTGCAGTGCTCGAACAAACCGGTAGAGCCCCCGGATAATCCGCCTCGTGAACTAAGCGCCGTTGAAAAGCATGTAGTCGAGTCCGATAACAGGTTCGGGCTCAAACTCTTTAAGGAAGTCGTCCAACAGGACAGGGACTCAAATGTCTTTATCTCCCCCTTGTCGGTCTCGATGGCCTTAGGCATGACCTACAACGGCGCCGAGGGCACTACCGAAGAGGCGATGCGAAATGTCCTTGAGCTGGCCGGCCTGACCGAGCAGGAGATAAACGAATCGTACCAAAGCCTTATCGATCTGTTAACGCAGCTCGACCCAAAGGTGATTTTTGAAATTGCAAACTCAATTTGGTGCCGAGAGGATTTTCCGGTTAAAGAGGAGTTCATCAATATCAACCACACATACTTCGATGCCGAGGTTGCAGCATTGAACTTCAATGCCCCGGATGCCTCGAAAGCGATTAACGGTTGGGTCGATGAGAAGACGCATGGAAAGATAACAGAAATTGTCCCTGAGCAGATCGATCCAGCGACGGTCATGTTTCTCATTAACGCCATTTACTTCAAGGGCACCTGGACATATGAGTTTGATGAAGACGATACGCGGGACGATTGGTTCTATTTGCCGGACAGTTCTCGAATTCGATGCGATATGATGACACAGGAGAACGAATTCTCATATTTGGAGAATAACCTTTTCCAGGCAATTGATTTGCCTTACGGAAACGAAAAATTCAGCATGACCATCTTTCTTCCCAAGCAGGGGGTTGATATCGATTCGCTTGTCAATAAATTCAACCAGGACAACTGGGATAGCTGGTTGGGCAGCTTTGCAAAAGAGACAGGCAACCTTTACCTTCCGAAATTCACGCTGGAGTACAAAATCACACTGAACGATGTGCTCACGGCCTTGGGAATGGGAATTGCTTTTGATGGCAATCGGGCCAACTTTGGGGGAATCGCTGACCTGACAGAGCTGTTGGGAAATCTCTATATCAGTAAGGTACTGCACAAAACATACATAAAGGTAGACGAAGAAGGCACGGAGGCCGCGGCGGTTACTTCTGTGGAGATAGGCATTACCGCAATGCCACCTGCTGGTTTCATGATGCGAGTGGATCGACCGTTTGTGTTTGCGATTCGTGAGAATCATTCCCAAACGATACTGTTTATGGGCAAAATCGTGGAACCGGTTACAGAATAGGAGGAAAATGTCAAAACCGCAAGGAGGCTATAACAAAGGATAGAAACCATACCTCGCGTAAGGCGAGAGCTTGTCTCCCACCAATTGTTGGCGGACGTAATGATCGCTGCTATGTAGAGTTGCAGGTACTCCCTTCGGAATTGATGCTCCCGCTTCACGAAAACAATGGACTTATTCGTGGGCGGCAGATGTCCGCATCTGCCCCATTCGAGTTAGCGTACGAGGACGTGCGCTAACCATGTCTACTATTGAAGAAAAGCCCTCCAGATCTTTCTAGAGGGCTTTCGTTTTTTGTGCACCCACCTCCGAACCGCTGCCAAGAAACCCTTCGGACAGCCAGCTCCGGCCGGGCACCCCTGCAACACACACAAGTGACTACTTACCGCTGCTACCTCCCGGTCCTGACGGGGTTTGTAGGCTTATGTTGTACAGGACCCAACCTTCAACACCGCTTACCCGTCGAAGTTAATCGACCGCTAAGCCCTCGGGTGGGAATTCGACCCCGGTATAGCGGATTCCGGGTTACAGGGCACCGCTAGCTCCCCATCTAGCACATAGGCATAGCCAGATTTATTTTCCTACAGAATACAACAGATTAAGCCGAAAGTCAAAACCAGATTTTGGTAGGTCACGCCGACTTGCGGCGTGACTGGGCGTCAAGCCCCAAGTAGGCTTGACCTACCGAAATTATCTAAAGGTTGTGGGGAGGTTTTTAGCAGAAAGCATTGTAGCGAAATTGAAGCCCGCGGGCCGCGATCAGAGATCGCGGGCACACGTGCGCGGACTGAATCAGAGTCTTTATCTTTTACAGTAAGTAGCAACCAAAGAGTTAAAGAGAAGACAAGAGAAAGGATCATAGTGCCTGCGCAATTGACAATATAGATTTGGACTCCGTTTCGGATAAACCGTGACTCTTCACAATCAATCTG
>CAZYRH010000229.1:0-2695 GCA_964650395.1 uncultured Ignavibacteriales bacterium | reverse complement strand
TGGCTGTCAGCATTACGATCGGGATATGCGCAGTCCTGTCATCGTGCTTTAGAATCTTGCACACCTCCAAACCGTCGATCCCGGGCAACATCAGATCAAGGATAATGAGGTTTGGCGGGTCGTCTCGGGCAGCTTTCAGACCATCCTCGCCGGAGGTCACGCCTGCCACCCGGTATCCCTCGATGGTGAGGTTGTAGGTAATAACCTCCAGTATGTCCTCTTCGTCTTCGATAACCAGGATTTGCTGTCCAGTCATTAGCTGTTCCTAAGTATCCCTTTCTCACATGATCATAATTATGTAGGTTGTTACCGACTTTCGCAATAAGGAATTCGGCCTACTTCAGGGCTCGATCAGACGACATAGCACCTTTGATTCTTAGAATCATAGCCGATAATGAAGACGATAATGGAAACTGTGATTGAGAAAGTGGCACAGAATAACTTTGACGGATTTTGGACCATGTTCGACAAGAGATGGGCCGAGTTTGGAGGTACAGTATTCTATATACATCCGTTTCAAGGCTTCTTTTCCAAACAATTCGCAGATGAACTGACTGAGAAAACAGTCAGGAGTCGGTTGCATCGACAGCTTGAGGACTGGGGCAGATTTGCACAACAGGTACCACTATTCCACGAAAACCACCCCTTTCATGACCCAAAAGATCCAACAAGTTTGAAACCAGTCTTGATGCTAACGGAGGAAGCAAAAAAGTATTACTGGTTTATCATTGGAGCGTACTACAATCTCTGTTGTCTATCAACTTACAAGCAGACAATTGAAGAGCTTGTTCTTGCAGTGAATCAGTACCTGCGTCGAGACATGCCTACTATGCCGGATTCGACCAAAGAGCGGGCGTATGAAGCATTTAGAAAGCTTCTCAGCGTTAGTAATTCATTCCTGCTCGCAGAATGGACTCAAGAGCTGATCCACAAGGCAGTATCGAATCGTGACCAAGACTTCTTTGTTCTTATGTCCAAAGCCCTGACATGTGACATGCCCTCCGAGCATTACTATGTTGCGAGACAGTGGCTGGGTACAGCTCTTCTGTGGTATCTTGGAGGCAAGGATATTAAACCCCGGCGCAGATTCCTACGGTTCCTTAAGGATAAATCAATCATCCCAGAGCAGAAGGAAGAGGAACCCTTCAACGCGGACCTTTCCAAGTTAGGTCTTACCAAAGACTTAAACATAACAAAATAGCCCCCTTTCAAAATTTTTCCGTCTTTCCTTAAGTTTGCCCATCTTGGTTTCGTGTCTACACAAGAACCTCGATATAGCGGCAAGCGAGCCCAGCTGATCAATGAAACCAGCAAGCTGTTCCAGACAGCCTATGGCTTTCCTTTGAGTCGGTCGGATGCTGAAGAGATTGTTCGTTCGATCGCACAATACAGCCAAGTCCTTCAGGAAATCCACGTTGCAATTCCGCATGAGGTAAAGAATGAGCGCAAGATCAATGAGTAGAGAATCCTCAGCAACCTGTAACAGGGCACCGATTACCGTGAGAATCTCACATTTTGGGGTCGTATTTGCACCCGATTACCAGGGGAAAACTCCGGGAGCTTTCCTGATATCTGGTCAGGTCGGCACCGGGAAGCCACGCGACACTTTGCCGGGGAAAGCACACCTTCTGCCGGTAGAATCGCCAATCGCAGGATTCTTCCTTTTAGTTAACTTGAAGACGACAAATAAGTGGTCAAGTCTATATGCCCCAACCGAAAACTGATAGATTCAGGGATGTCGGACTGGCTGAGCACCGGTATGTCCAGGAAGGTGAATTAGCCTGTAGGCAGCAGGTAGCTCGCTACCTAAGAGAAATCGCTCAACACAATCACTCAGACTGGATACTGCCAGGTTGGGAGAAAGCTGCTCGACACGCGTTGAGCCTTAAGAAACAGGCAGACCGGTATGAAACCTGTGGCTTGGAGTACGCAATGATCGGATGTCGGGAGTGTGGACATCTTTTGATTGGCCGCAGGCGCTGAGAGACCAGAATATGTGAATGGTGTGCGCGGAAGTATGCAGCGAGAATTCGACGAAAGCAGGTGGGGTTTGCTAAGCAGTTGCAATATAAGGCTGGTAAACGTGCTATGTTTCTCACACTCACCAAGAAAGCACACCCGATGTACCGTCCCGAAGCGTCTGACGCACGACGCCTCTTCAGGGGTTTCCGAAAGCTGATGAAAAAGCTCTGGCCAAAAAAGCACGGGTGCGGAGCTTTCGCTGTCCTCGAAGTCGGTAAGAATCATAACCTTCACATCCATGCTCTGATCTACGGTCATTACGTCCCACAAGACACGATATCAAAGCTCTGGCTGAAGATCACCGGTGACAGCTCCGTTGTGTGGATTAATGAGGTCCGGGGAGCGAAAAGATGCATCAATTACCTTCTCAAATACATCACCAAACCACATAAGTACAAAGACCCCAAAGATACAGCCCATTTCCTGGACATGATGATCGGTGTGCGTAGGATACGCACATATGGCATCTTCTACAACTACCCCTTGGCCAGAAAGGATGCCTGCCCGTGTCCTTTGTGTGGTGGCAAGCTTAGGTATTGCGGGACCGATGAGGGACGGAGGATACCCAAACACGCACTGTTTTTTGATGAGGCAATGAAATTGGCTGAAACCACAGTCAACTAGTGTATTGTCCCAGAAATAACTTGACAGCGGGATTTGAACTTTTTAGTTT
>CAZYRH010000228.1:0-2709 GCA_964650395.1 uncultured Ignavibacteriales bacterium | reverse complement strand
CTACTTCCCTAAGGGACTGCGAAGGCTGGAAGGTCGCTACGTAGCACGAGAATCGAATCGACCCAGCTATGGAGGACGGGTCATAGTTGAAATAAGGTCAAATAAATAACCTGCTGCGACAGGACGTTAGCACGGCGAATTATACCAAAAACGGCTTAATTTTCAAGTGAAATTTCAGGAACAAAAGGCGGTGATTGCTTCTGCGATTTTCGTGTGCCCCGCCAACTCGTTTTGTCCTTAATCCTTTACAGAAACTTAAGGGCGAGAGAATTATCGCACTAATGTCCGTTTTTAGTTTATTCTAATCCTTCTAGAACGCGCCATACCTTTCGATAGATTCTGCCTTCACGCTGTCCGAGAGCATGTATCCATCCTGTCTCATCTAAACCTTTGAGACGCGGTCTGGAGGAGGTGCGTGCGTGGAAATCAGCGACTAATGGCCGCGGCCCATGGTGGAATTCTGGGGCAAGCCATATGCACGCATGTTACCCGAAGTGCTACTCTGACGAACATGGTCTTGTGTCACTGCTAAATGAACTTCGACGTCTTCAATGTACTACATGAACCGCCGTGGTACGGAACCGTATGCCCGGTGGTGTGGGAGGTCGGCGGGTGCAACCCCGCCTCCTACCCGATCGTTTTTGGTGATATAAAAAAGATGATTTTCTTTATATAAAAGTATGCTGCTTATTCGTTACTATATATAGACGATCGTCAGTAAAAAATAATAGGTAGGCCTTAAATGCTGGAAGATAAGCTGCTTGTTTTAAGATGCAGACACGGCAGCAAAGATGCGATGTGCCGTATCTACCAGAAGTACAAAGATTATCTGCTAACGCTGGCAAAAGGACTTCTAAGTGAGCAGGCTGAGGATGTTGTACATGATGTTTTTGTTTCCTTTGCGCGGTCGGCCAGGCAGTTCCAACTCAAAGGAAGTCTAAGGAGTTATTTCGCAACCTGCGTTAGCAATCGTGCACGGGACATAATACGCAAAAGGACAAGACAAACCGAAAACACGGCCTCGGTGAATCCAATCGTATTAGATTCAGACGGCCCTGAGCAACGCGTAATAGAAAAAGAGCAATTAAAGCAACTGAGACAAGCTATAAGTCAAATTCCATACGAGCAGCGGGAAGCAGTCATGCTCCATCTTAAAGGCGGAATGAAATTCAGGGAAATAGCTAAGCTGCAAGGTGTCTCAGTCAGCACGATTCACGGCCGGTATCGTTATGGATTAGATAAACTGCGGTCACTATTAAATAGCGAGGTTTAAACAATGAGACCAGCAGAAAACATAGAAAGACTGATTGAGAAACTACATGATACAACCAGTACCGAGATGGATCAGTGTGTGCTAAAGGATGTTTTGAACGCACTAGCCGAATCCCAAAAGACTACAACTCCTACAAAGAGAACAATTATGAAAAGTCCAATTACAAAATTGGCCGCTGCAGCTGTGCTGATTTTAGGATTGTTCATCTTGTCCAGGTATCTGATAAGTGGTGAAACTCCACTGCATACAGAGAAGACACACATGGCTACCGCCGATCAGGATGAGAACCAAAGCTTGGCGACCCGTCCCCAGATGCTACTCGAGAGAGAGTTGGAGACGGCTAAGCAACTCTTTGAGAGACAAGATCTGGCAGGGCTGCTGCAACTTCTTCGGACCGGCCAGGACCTTACTAAGATGCGGGTAGCCGAGTATCTTGGGCAAATTGGCGATGGTTCTGTGTTGTCTGCCTTACAGATATTCGCCGAGCAATGGCAGGGTTCTGAACAAGACAATCCTTTCCAAGAGGCCATTGGAGCGATCCAGGAACGTCAAGTCGAGCCTGAACACCAGGTGACGACTGGCAGTCAAGAGCCTAATGAACCTCAGGTTTCTCCGGAGGAAAATCAAACCGGAGTGGCTGGTATCGTCGTTGACAAGAACACGTATCAACCGATCCAGGGAGTTGAAGTTGGCTTCAGGCCTACGGAGGCAGTTGTTACGGACGCCGAAGGCCGATTCATTCTCGCCTATACAAAGCCCTATGAGGAGGCTACTGTATTTGCAACAGCCTCGGGCTATGCATCACGCAAGATTACTGTGCGTATGAAAACGGGAAGCATACAGTATATCACCATTGAGCTAAGTCCCGGCTCGAAACTTACCGGTATAGTCACGGACTCAAATGGTCAGCCCATACAGGGTGCTGACGTGGCTATCTTTGGTCTGACTTCTTTCCTTTGTAGACAAGACCCACCAGGGCTGCTGCAATCACTTTTCTATGCAGTGACAAACACTGAGGGTCTATTTGAGATCGATGGTCTTGATCCAGTGGTCGATTTCTATATGGTTCTCGTCAGTCATCCGGCGTATCCGGCGGTCTCCGTCGGCTTTCAACCAGCACCCGCGGGCCAGACGCGGTATCAGGAGATTATACTGAAGCTGGGGGTGGTCGTCTTTGGCCAAGTAACCAATTCGCAGGGAGTACCCATCGCGGGGGTAACGGTGGGTAATACCCGATCCCGCGCGATGTGGAACTGCCTAAAGGCAGAGACGGACGAAAAGGGGATGTACCAATTAGGTATTGTGGAGGTTGGGGAGCTTGTCCTATGGGCAATCCATGACCAGTACGCCCCCTTCGTCAAAACCACCGTGCTTGCAGAAGAGCAAACAGAACACCGTATTGATTTCCAACTCGAAGATGCATGCACACTCTATGG
>CAZYRH010000227.1:0-2790 GCA_964650395.1 uncultured Ignavibacteriales bacterium | reverse complement strand
ACCTTTTTACACACTATTCTTGACATTACCTCACTTTTTGACACCAAATGTGAAAAAACTTTTTGGGTAATACATACGAGAATTGTAGGTCAGGTCTCGAAGAGACCTGTCAACCATTGGCAGCTATGGCGGCAGGTCTGTTCCAGACCTGCCTTACAAGAATGGGACAGATTCCGCTACGGGCAGCTTGGCTGTGGGCCACCTCTGAAGAGATAATCAACCAGGAACGTCAGATCGGCAATGTTTATCGTGCCGCTGCAGTCCAAATCTCCCAGTGCCTCAGGATCGGGAGCCGGCCCACCCCGGAACAAATAATCAACTAAGAAGGTGAGGTCAGCAACATTAATAGTCCCATCGCCGTCGAGGTCACCAACGAGAAGCTGGTCGTAAACTCTGGCGTAAGCAAGGTTGGAAAGACGACTTTGCTGGTCTTCGGCGTCGGTGGCGCTCATACGATACCAGTAGTCTCCCGCAGGCTTGGAAATAAAAGTGTAAAATGTGTCGGTAATACTGGAGCTAATCTCGGTTTCAAAACCATACGCATCGACGTTCTCTATGTCGTCAAGGTAGACTCCTTCCTCGAGATAGTAAAGGTCAGTAAAATAGGCGAAACGGAAAATAACGGGCAGGCCCACGTACGCCGACAAATCAAACTTGGCATGCACCCATCCGCCGGAAGAGCCGGTGATGCCGTTACCCAGGTTCAATCCATTAGGATCGATGTCGGTGGTAAGGTCATTGGCCAGATTGGTGAAGGTAAAGCCGTCGTCGGTAGATAGTTGAACGTAGAAATAATCCCAATCATCCTCAATGCCATACCAGGTCCAGAATTTCAACGAGTCATCAGGCTGCACCTCGTAAGGTGTTGTGGAAACGAGCCAGTGATGGCGTCGGTTGACACTCTGAGTGTACCAGGAGTAGTTTCCGGAGTGCTTCCTGTTACTGCTTAGCGCCATCCGGGCAGTCTCCCAGTAACCGTAATCTGATTCGGCATCATCGGTGACAGTCTGCTTGTCAGTAAGTTCCATCAGTCTGTACGACACCGGGGAGTTAATCGAGTCCACAACCTGCCATTGAAGAGTGAAGTTGTTGCCGACTGAATCGGGGGCAGCAACTACCGGCGTTTTCGGCGGTGCGATGACATACGGATTGTCGGCTATCTTGGCCAGAAAGACGTTCGGCCAGACGTTCTCCGCCACAAGTGTCGGAATGCGGCTCGGATCGGGCCAGAAGCCATCGGATGGCCCGCCGATTTCACAGGTCATCGTAATTATCCTCGGCTTGGAAATAGTATCCCCCCAGCCCCAGTCATCAGCATCGCCATTGGTCGGATACAAAGTCCAGCCGATTTCCGGGGTGTAGCTGTTGAATTTAGTCATCGAGTCGCCTAAGTTACTGAAGAAATCCTCCTCTTTTGTAAAGAAACGATCATAGCCATAAGGCCATAGTTCCAGATTAGAGTAGGTGTGAAAGTTGTGCATAATCGCAAAGCTGCGAGATATGACAAAGTCCTTGATGTAGTCGGTTTCCGGTTCCGAAAATGGTCCGGTACCGCGGTATGTTTCGGACGAAGTGGTGGAAGACGACCCCATGTTGTCGTATCCCCACTGGTACCCATAGTTTCGATTACAATCAACCCCGTACTCTCCGTCGCCGTTGTTGCGGCGGTTCTTGCGCCACATGCCGCCCCCGCCGGGGTCAGTCTGTTCGTTGTACACGTAACCATCAGGATTCTGCACTGGCAGAAAAAACAGCTCGCGGGTGTTCACCAGCTCCGTGATTTCCGGGTCAACGCCATAGTTGGAAAGATAATGCTCCATCAGATGCAGTACGGCAGCTCCGGCGCAAGGTTCGCGGGCATGAATGAGTGAGACGTAAAGAATCTCCGGTTCGTCTTCATCAACATCCGGATTGTCGGATATTTTAACGACCCACAAATCGCGCCATTCAATGGAGGTTCCAATCGAGAACTTGTCGGTGGTGATGGAAGGATAGGTTGAGGTGAGCGTATCAAGGTAAGCTACTATCTCTGAGTAGGTCCGAAACCCACCCATAGTCTCTCCCTCCCGGAAGCGGGACTTATAGAACGCCTTTATGTCAGCTTGCTCAATTATAAATGGAATTCCCACCTTCTCCAATCTCCTGAGATCGCCTGGCTTGGCCAGTATCTTAAACTCTTCCCCTTTGACTTCGATTATATCCAACCCCATCTTGGCCATCGAGAGATATTGTTGTTTGGTCATTTTTTGAATTCGAGCTACTGAAATCGTTTCCGCTAAAGCTGCCACTGCTGAGGCAGACAAGATGATGGTAATGATCATAACTTTAAGGTAGCTTCTCATGTTCACTCCTTAACTTATCTTCACAACTGTAATTCTCACGTGTATGTACTTAAGCAGCGTAAGTAAGTGTCTTAATAATTATAAGATATTCATTTACGCCAATTAAGCAACTAAAAAAAACAGACCTGGTTTCCAGGGTAATGTCAAAATTAGGGATTGTTGCCGAAGGCCAACTTGACGGATCAGGATTCCAAGGCAGGTGCAGAGTAAACAAACGGCAGCCGTGAGCAGAAGCTAAATCCTCAGTTTGACCTTGCCTCGAAAGAGCGCTCTCTGCTGAAAAAGCGCTCAAACACCGTCTTAAGAAAGCGAGCCCGCGCTTTGCTCAGCACCGAGTGATTCGGCGTTGACTCGTCCAGGTCGTAGCTCAAATAACACCGAAAAGCCAAATTGACCCTGATCTCATTGGCTAACTTACGCTCGGAAGATATGCCAAACAAATATCCCA
>CAZYRH010000226.1:0-2799 GCA_964650395.1 uncultured Ignavibacteriales bacterium | reverse complement strand
GAAAAAAACAACATGCTTAGAAAACTGTCCACCAAAACAGGGCAAGATCAATTCCGAATGGAGTCTGCCTCCAGCGGACGGAATGAGAAACCCGACAATAGGCTGATACGATATGAAGGTACGAAAATGCCTTTGAATAACAGGTACGAGGATCACAACGCAGACCTTTCGCTCAGTTTTCTCTGTGCGGCAGGCTCGGCAATACTATTATCCTTCGCCCGCGTATTTGGCGAGCTCTGGTTTATTTCTTTATTCGCGCTGGTCCCCTTTTTGTGGCGGCTGTGCCATGTGAGCCTCAGAGGAGCTGTCTCTTTAGGGATGATGCTGGCCACATTCTTTGTTTTTGCTACCAGTGTGAGTGAGCTAATACTTGCCCCCAAGATATTCCTTCTCAAGCTGTTATCGCTCAATATAGCCTTTGCTCTCTTTGCGCTTGTCATACACAGGGCAAGAAAACACCTCGGCTTTGATCCTCTTTTCATCGCCCTGTTGTGGTTCCCGATGGAATATGTCCTGATTCATTATGCCAACCTGGGAACCATCTTTTCCATATCCAACAGTGGCTCTACTCTCATAATCGGGTTTTACTCATTGTTTGGCATCCTGTTGGGTTCGTTGGCCGTTGTCTTGGGCAATTCTCTGCTTTTGCTTATTCTCAAATATGTTGCACAACGGTTGACCTCCAGCAATGAACTTTTAACAACAAGTAAGAAAAGAAGTTATACCCATTTCTTTGAAGTCATACTTGAACAATGCTGGTATTGTTTTCCTAATGTTCGCGCGCCGCCGCCCGCGTGCAACTGAAACAAATGATGATAGTGTCGAAACCACAAGGAGGTTGTGCCATAAGTCCAGCGTCATCGCGAGCTATCGGAGGGAGTGTGGCGATCTCAATTGCGTAGTTGTTTGCACTGCAAGAGATTGCCACGTCACTTCGCTCCTCGCAATGACGATTTCTGGAGCTTATGCAGTCGAGAATCATACTTTTGGCACAGCCTCACAAGGGTTTCGACCTACGAAACGTATCATGGAAAGGTAAAAACACAATGAAACGCTTCATTTCAATCAAACGAATAAAAGCAATTGGCATTCTTCCTCTAATGCTTACGCTCTCAGGGCTTTCAGTGGCACAGCCACCCTGCTCGACCGATACGGTATGGTTTAACACTGGCTATAATCAGGCAGCAGGGACAACCTATCCAATTGGGTCAGCCGACCCTTATTGGACGGTTACCTGTGACCCCGTCGACTCCACTTTTGAGCCACGTTCGTCTTTCGTGATTTCCAAAAATCCCGCCTGGTCTAATCCACAGCCGAACACCGAGTGGATAAGTTCTTATCCTACGCAACAAAACACCCGGAACGGGTTGTATTGTTTTGAATTTTGTTTCTGCGTCAACCCATCAGGACCCTTGCCCGATGAGCTTAATCTATGGGTGCGCGCGGACGACACCGCCGAGGTTTATCTGAACGGTGTCTCGATCGGTGAAACGGATTATCGGACATGGAATGCTTTGTATGACTCTACCTACATCAGCACGACGAATTATTTTCAGCTCGGCAAGAATTGCCTCGAAGTAAAACTGAGGAACCTCTATGGAGTGGCCATGGGACTCAACATCGTCGGCTTTGTGACTGGGCCAGACAGTTGTTTGCTAAAGCAGCAATGTTGTGACTCTACTTCCCAGATTCAGGGTCGCAAGTGGGATGATGTGAACGGTGATGGCATCAAACAGTCCGGCGAACCGGGTCTGTCAGGCTGGACAATCAACCTCTCCAATGGTATGCAAACAATTACTGATGGTTGGGGTTACTACTACTTCAACAATCTTCTTCCGGACACTTATACAATCACAGAAACTCCCCAGGCGGGGTGGACTCAGACCTGCCCAACGACAGGTTCATATACTGTCACGCTCAGTGCTAACCAGGTTGAGACAGGACTCAATTTCGGCAACCAATCCTCCGGTGTTCCTCCCATCATCCCCACCCTCACCGAATGGGGGATGATCATCTTCTGCGTCTTGCTGTTCGGCTGGATGGCGTGGGTGATTGTGCGCCGGAGAAGGAGGGTGACGGCTGGCATGTAACGCTCATTGAGCAGTTTAGAAAAGTAGGTCAAGCCCCTCGCGGGTTTGGCCTGCCTATAACAACGAACCTGTCGAAACCATAACGGCTTCGACCTACTGAAGGAGGAAAAAAGCTATGAAAGGCAAACTAATTATGACATCCATCATAATTGCGTTTGTTGTTGGCTTCTTTGTAATAACGACGGCGACCGCCAACGTGGTCGAGATCAATCCGGATAATGATGCCTACGTCAAAGACATTGATCCCAACACGAACTACGGATCCTTGGCGGCTCTGATTGTCGGTGACTACACATCGTCCCCCCCGGTCAACATCCACCGCAGCTATCTCATGTTCGACCTCGGGTCCCTGCCCAGTGGGGCGGTGATCAACACCGCGGAGCTCTACCTCTACAACTCATGGTTGTCCTACCCGGCAGTCGATGTTGGGGCGCACTATCTCTCAAACGACGGTTGGAATGAGGGATCAATCACATGGAACAACGCTCCCACTGGGTTCAATTCCACCGCCACTGACCTCAACACAATCAGCATGTGCGAGTGGACCTCTTGGGACGTGACACCAGACGTTCAGGCAACCTGGGCGGGCGACGGGGTCTACAGCGTGGTGATGAAGGAACCTTCGGCTGACGAGGGACAAGACGCGAACAACCTCGGCTTCGACAGTAAGGAGGCGGGCGCGGGACATGAACATCCGTACCTCCGCATC
>CAZYRH010000225.1:0-2817 GCA_964650395.1 uncultured Ignavibacteriales bacterium | reverse complement strand
ATCTCGCGTCATTATGACGTCAAGAGGTGACCTGGAATAGTTTTATCGGCTTTTTTCAGGTCTTCTCACATTACGCCATTGGGATTATGTGCCTACGCTTACCGTACACGGGAAGAAGATGAGAGTAACTATATTGTGAAAAAGACCATAGGAGAGAAGCAAACCACAGGCTTACCACTGTGATTAGTGGCCGCAATGCAGGCTCTTGTCAGACCTTTTTGAGTTGGTGAAAGGGAGTGAAGAACTTGCGGACGGTCAGTTCCACCGCGACCACCGAGGTAATGGTAACAGCCGAAAGAATCATGTAGGCTACAATAATTTGCAGAAGGACTGCCTCGAGCGGCTCCGCTCCGGCAAGGATCATACCCGTCATGGCACCTGGCAGAGCAACTATCCCCACCGTCTTCATGAAATTCAGTATCGAAATCATGCCGGTAGTAGCGGCGTCACGTTGAAAGTTCCCTGCGGCTATCCGCCAGCTTTTTCCCAGCGAGAGAGAGGTCTCTATGGCCAGTTCGTTGTTTCGTATGTCGGAGGCAAGGCGGTCGATCGCAAGCGCGGAGGCATTCATGGAGTTGCTGATAATCATACCGGCCAGAGGGATAACATAGCGGGCCTCAAGAGGGATAATGTCGAGAGCCAGCATTGCGGCCAAAGTGAAAAGGGAACCGGTTACCATAGCGCTAAAGGTGACCGGAAAGGCGCCTTTGAGGCGCTTGACCCGGCCTGAGGCAGCCTGTGCTCCCACGAGGATCATCACTAAGATAGCCAGAGAAATTAGCCAGAGTGATTCCAGGTCAAAAATGAACTTAAGGGCGTAGCCCACGGCCACCAGTTGCACAAAGGCCCGAACCGACCCCAGCGCCATATCTTTTGCAACTGGTATCCGCCACCATCTGCTGACCCCAATGGATACGGCCACCAGAGCCAGCGAAAGCAGGACTTGGGTAATTGAAGGACTCATCATTTCAGTTGTTTCATTTTGTATAGGTGACCCGCTTCGGTCTGCGGATCGGTGATGACTCTCTCGCAAGGCCCGGATTCCACCAGCCGTCCGGCCAGCAGCAAAATAGTCTCTCCCCCTATCCGAAGAGCTTGTTCAGGGTTGTGAGTAACCATAATGACAGTCAGGCTCGTTTGCTGAACTATGGCCTTAACGAGGCTTTCAATTGACTCGGTATAACTCGGGTCGAGGGCCGAAGTCGGTTCATCGAGAAGAACTACCTCAGGGTCAGTTGCCAAAAGCCGAGCCAGAGCTACCCGCTGCCTTTCGCCGATTGAGAGCGTGTCAACGGCACGATCAATCCACGATAGTGGTATCTGCACCTGTTTAGTCAGTTGTCGAATAATGTCAGCTGACAATTCATTGTTCGCATACAGCAAGTTATCCCTGACCGTCTTGGGGAAAAGATACGGGGTTTGGAAAAGATACCCAATCTCTCGCCGCAGACGGCAGGGGAAGTGTTCTTTGATGCTTTGGTTGTGAAATAGGATGTCACCTTCGGTTGGTTCGTCAAGGCGGTTCAAGAGACGAAGCAAAGATGACTTCCCCGCTCCTGAGGGACCAATGATGGTGTAAATACCTCCCTTTTTGAACGAAAACGAAAAGCGGTCAATAATCGCTTTGGCATGACTGCCATCCTGAATAGTACGTGACAAGCTCCGAGTTTCAAGTATGGCGTCATCAGAAGGCAAAGAGTTATTCCTTTTGCTCTTCGTCGAAGTACAGATAGCGCTCAAGCAATTTCACATACTCGGACCAACCCGTACCTCCCTGCCTTTCCCTAATACGGTTGATGGCTCCTAATTTGCTGTCTATTTCATCGCAGTAAAACACGACAAATGCCTCCGGTATTTGCGGCAAGATAGGCGAGGCAAACTCTAATTCTCCGTGGTGAGACAGGATTATGTGGCGAAGTTTCATCAACAGCCTTTCCGGAAAGGCCTCGATTTTTGCAGCTCGTTCGCATATCCAGACATCAGCTATGCTAATATGTCCCAATAGGCGACCTTCATCAGTAAAATCAATCATTGCGTTCGCGGCATACTGTTTCACTTTTCCGACATCGTGGAGAAGCCCGCCAAAGATCAGATAATCCTTATTGAGAAAATCATACCCATCGGCCACCTGCAGAGCCAGTTCAGCTACATTAGCGGAATGCTCCGAAAGGCCACCCACGTAGGCGTGGTGCCAGAGTTTACCGGCGGCTGCTTTCAGAAATTCATCGAAAAACTTCTCATCCATCCAAAATGAGTCAACCAGCCTCTTGATATAGCTGTTCTCAATCTTGTCCGTCAAAGCCAGGATTCTTGCTTTTCGCTTTTCTTCCGGTTCGGCAGAATGGGGCAGAATATCTTCGATAGCATATTCCTCCTCCTGGGCGAGGCGGAGGCGGTTGATAGTGATCTGTTTTTTGTTGTTGTACTCCCCCACCACACCGCGCACTTTGACAATCATCCCCTCCGTCAGATCAGTCAGGCAAAAGTGATCCGGCTCCCAGATGACAGCAGCCACCCGGCCGGTACTGTCCCCCAGTTCCAGAGAGACGAACTGCCCACGAGTGTACTCACGAATGGCCTTCTTTCTCACCGCAAAGAAGGAGGTGATCGCATCGTCAATTACCAAGTCTTTGATTTTTTTGTTTTCCATGCTGATCAATTATAACGAGTTTTGAAGCCGAAAGCCAGCAGTGCTTCGCTTGTCAGTTCTGATATTTTCGTAGGGAAGGTCTCTCCGAGACCTGCCATCCACCAAAGGCGGACAGGAGTCATCCGCCGTGGGCGGACTGCCCTGCTATATTTTATATCACAATTAGA
>CAZYRH010000224.1:0-2825 GCA_964650395.1 uncultured Ignavibacteriales bacterium | reverse complement strand
GTACTCTGTTTGCCGTATTTCATTCTCACGCTCCACTTTTGATATTCAGGCGAAATACGGGATATGGTTATGGCTCTGTCTTTCAGATAAGAGATGTCTTCCTCTGTAATCCGTATCCGGCGTCCTGTCGGCAGTCCCTTGAATTCCTTGGACGTGACCCCCGGCCAGACAATGGCGATATTATCACCAAGACCCTTCTGCGACTTGATCTGTGCTTCGGTGATACCCTTGCCGAAAGCAAACAGCAGCACAATAGAACAGGTGCCCCAGAAGATGCCGAACATCGTCAGGGCGCTGCGCAGTTTCTGGCGACGCATATCGTTGAAAAACTGTTTAATCAACAGCAGGGTGACCATACAGGTATCTCCTGAACGGACTAGTCAGCGGTTATCTCTTTTGGAGGACGCTCCACCACCAGCTCGCCTTCCTCAAGCCCCTTGACTACCTCTATCTTTATCCCGTTGGACAGACCGGTAGTAACCTCGCGGCTGGTTATGACGCCTGTGCTGTCCTCTACCTCCACGGTCGCAACCGAGTCTTCCATTTTGACCAGCCGCTCCGGTATCAACAGGATGTCTTCCTTTTTGGTGATAACAATGTCGGCGTTAGCGCTGTAGCCGGCGCGCAGGAACTTCTTGCCTACTTCTCCTATTGTGATTTCCACCTCAAACAAGGTTGAGCCTTCCTCTTTGTGCGCTTTGGGAGAAATCTTGTACAGCACACCGGTGACAGTATCGTTAGGGAGAGCGCCGATCTCAATTTCCACCGTCATTCCCTCGTAAAGTTTTCCTACATCGATTTCGTCAACATTTCCCCTGAAGATCAGATCATCCATCTGGGCCAGAGTCATAAGATCGGTGCCTGCTTGGTAAGATGTGAGAGGCACTACCGGGTCACCTTCCTGCACCAGAAGCGACAGGACGGTTCCCCCGATAGGGGACTTGATGATATTGTCAACCGTCCGGTCGGCGATCTCTGTCCGACCGGACTCAATGAGAGCGAGCTTTTCCTGGGACAGTTTCAGGCGAAGCTCGGCTTCATCGTAGTCGGCGAGGGTGCGATCGTATTCCTGGTAGGAGATCAATTGTTTATCCTTCAGGGTCTTGGCCCGGTCAAATTCCCTCTTGGCATTGTCAAAAGTGACCTGGTAGAGTTCAACCTGCCGTTTGGCCTCGGCAAACTCCACCGGTGTGGGGTCGGGGGCAATATCAAAGAGAGGATCGCCAACTTTAACTTCGTCGCCAATCTCTACGTATGCTTTCTTTACAATACCGGATATCTTGGACTTGATGGAAATTTCCTTCTTGGGTTCAATGCGACCGACCGCCAAAGCTTTGTCGACAATCTCCCCCCTTTCAACTGATACTGTTTTATAACCATCCCCTTTTTTAGCTGCTCCATCTATTGCAAAGAAGATTACTCCTCCAACAATAATCAAAAGCAATATGATTAAAAGCACCTTTTTAATCATCACCCATTTCTCCTATCTAAAGACTGCATAAACACCATTATACTTATGCACTACGGCTGAACAGCCGCAAATGTTTCTACCGTTGAGAGCTATTTTATAGTAATCGCACACCGCCGTCAACCCATCTCCTGTTCTGAGGACTTCATCACACTAGCTGCTAACGGCGCTTTCGTTACCTAAATGACCCCTTAGTTGTGAATCATTGCAGCGTCTCCAAATCCCGGCTTGCCCGCCACTTACCTTTCGTAACTTGTTGCGCTACAGACTGTTGCTGGTAGCTGCACGAAACGGCGCAGAAGGAACCAGTCGCAAGAGGGGGATTTCCTTTCAATCCGGTAAATAAGAGAGCGTCAGAAAAAGTGTTGACTTATTAATCGTATGTCGATATACTATAGCATGAATAACGGTCTCCCTCATTGATCTTTTTCAAGGTTTGCACCATCAAGTCAACTCTTGTTAAATCGTTAATTAGGAGAGATGAGCGCAATAGTGCGCAATAATTGGTTTATCTTAGTTGCGATATCTCTTTAAGAAAAGGTTCGTGAAGGGATAAACAAGAGCGGAGAGTAGAATGAATATCTACGTCGGAAACTTGTCGTTTGACACGGCAGAAGAAGATCTTCGCCAGGCTTTTGAAGGCCACGGCGAGGTAACGAGTGTATCCATCATCACCGACAGGTACACGGGCAAATCAAGAGGATTCGGGTTCGTGGAGATGCCTTCCAAAGAGGAAGCTCAGGCCGCGATTACCGGCCTCAACGGCCAGGAATTGAACGGGCAGACGCTGAATGTCAATGAGGCTCGCCCTCGTACAGAGAGAGGTACAGAGAGAGGCGGCGGCAATCGAGGTGGACGCCGCTACAACTCCTGGTAAGAGATTTTAACTTGCTGCTTATAGAAATGGCAGCATCCTGAATGCGGAGGGGATTGACACTCAGTCAATTCCCTCCTGAATTGTAAACGGCTCACGATACCATAGAGGCCAGAATGAAACTGTTTGTAGGCAATTTCCCATTAGATGTCACCGAAGAAGATTTACAAAAGGCGTTTGAACCGTTCGGTGAAGTCACCTCTATCACCATTATCAAGGATAAGTTTAGCTCTGAATCACGAGGCTTCGGGTTTGTGGAGATGCATTCTCCAGTTGAAGCCCAGTCCGCGATGACTGCTCTCAATGGTAAGGAGTGGATGGGACGCGTGCTCAATGTTAATGAGGCTCGCCCCCGCCCTCAGTACCGTCAAGATAGCTCGAGGAGAGGTGGCGGTCGTAATCAAGATTCGAGAAGGCGTGGCGGAAAACGACATGGAGGGAAACGACATACCGGAAGGGGTTATTGACGAGGAACGCTCGAAC
>CAZYRH010000223.1:0-2866 GCA_964650395.1 uncultured Ignavibacteriales bacterium | reverse complement strand
TAGGATGCTACATGAAATTGCTCGAAAAAATATTAGGTAAGCGGGAGCCCATTCCCAAGCTCGGTAGAAATGATATCTGCTGGTGCGGAAGTGGAAAGAAATACAAGCGGTGTCATCTGGAGACCGATAAGAAAAAGCGCTCCAAACTCATAGCTGCAACATGTACCACATCCACTTGACGAAGGTAACGGGGTGAGTTCCATCCCCTGGGACTTTTGAGTTAATAGGTGCCTTCACCTGCAAATCCCAAAAAATCGCCAAACGACTGAATGAAAATAGTATTGCTTTGTTCGCTACATTTTGGAATCCAAGTTGAATTGCCGCCTACAGATTAGGATCGGTAAGCTAAAAAATATCGGATACTCAATACGTTGGGATAGTAGCAGTATTAGAAACGATTACAAAAGATGTAAAAGATATCCTGATCAAGAAAAAAGAGGCTTCAGAATCCCTTTAGATCAAATGGCCGATGGCCTCGCGTCGTATCGCCGGAGTGCCTGAAAATAGTACTCTATCTCAGGAGGAACCGCGGTGAACCGAATCAAACGGGTCAACTGTCTCTCCCCTGAGCTTTCGATTACCTTCCCGTAGAAATCCTTGACCGCTAACTCATCCTCCAAGTCCCCCAGGTTCATCTTGAGATTAGTCATCAGATCGACCGGTTCGTCAATAGTAATCTCAGCGCTTTTCTTGGAAAGGCGAACTATGACACCTCCGAGTCCTTTCTTGCCCACGTCCTTGCCGTCAAGTACTGCGCATCGAATTGGGACCTGCCTTTCTAAGGTGACAAAGGATGGTTCTTTCTCTTCTAGTGCGAGGTTGTATTGTCCGGCGATGCCCCCCACCTCGTAAATCCTCAGCGGCGTTTCCGCCCCTTTGGGAAGTACGTTTCGCTGGGCATTGATTCGCAGAATCTCGCCCGCTTCCCGGCGAACAGATTCGGAAATGAGGATCTGTCCTCCCACGGTATATGACTCGATCCTGCTGGTCATGTTGACGCCGCTCCCCACCACGGCGTACTTGCTTCTCTTGCTTGAACCCACGTTGCCGACGATGACTTCGGTTTCGTTGAGCCCAATTCCCATCTCCAACTCGGGCAGACCCTGGGCGCGGTTCTCCTCATTGACCTCGGCCATGGCGTTCTGCATCTCTATCGAGCAGGCAATCGCCTTCCGGGCCCTGTCGGGCATTTCTTGGGGCGCGCCGAAAATGATGAGCAGGGCGTCGCCGATGATCTCATTGATGGTGCCGTTGTATTTGAGGACCAGCTCCACCATCACCTCAAAATAGGCGTTGAGCATCTGGACCACCTGTTCCGGTTCAAGACGTTCGGACAGGGCCGTAAAACCCCTCAGGTCCGTCATCATGATAGTAACCCTGCGTCGTTCACCACCCAGTTCCAGTGCCGACGGGTTCTCGATGAGTGAGTTCATCACCTCAGTGGATAGGTAGCGGCCGAACATCTTCTTAAGAAGGACAGTCATGTCCGCCAACTTGGCCTCACGGTCTCGCCACCGAACGATGATGTTGGCGATAATAAAAAGCATGAGAAGAAAGATCATAGTCAAATAGACCAAGGTGCCTATCAAATAGAATCCGCCGATTTTTCCGTCCACAAATGGTGGCCCGCTGACTGGAGAGTAGGCAATCAGGTCAAAGTAAGTAGCAACCGTTGAACCGACAAAGAGAACAGTGAATGTCGTTATCCACGGCAGAGCAAAAGCCAGTCCAAAGAGCAGTAGGTTAAATGATCCTAAGGCCATGGCGAAGAGCAGCGGTCCCGGGTGGGTTAAAGGCCCAAGGGAGTAACAGGTGAACGCCATGAAAACGGCGCTGAACTGGATAACGGTATGGGCAAAGAGCGGACTTCTGGAAGCGCGTCTGCGAAGCCACAGGCCAATCAGCAGTAGAAGCACCGCACAGAGTCCAAAAAACCTATAGACCTGATAGAAAGGCCGGGCAACGTCCCAGTAGAAATAAGGAAAACGCTCCGAAGGCAACAATTTCATAATGCCCATCACCAAACTAAATGCTCCCACCGTTAAGAAATAAATGGCGATTAGAAGGAGACAGCGCTCGACCAGACTCCACTCCATTGGGTTTCCGCTTTCCCTAGCACTTCTGAACAACACATACGCCATCAGGAGCGTGAGCCCCCAGGCGACCCCGAAATCAAAAAAGAGCTCTGTTACCTCCATTGTCGGATCTCCTTCTTTTTGCAACCCATACTACGACACTCTTCTTGTACCACTTGGCCGACAGTCGGCTGAAAATAAGCGTCGATTCCAGGCAGCCGTGCCGCAAAATGCACACAATAGCCGCATAGATCGACATCCGAGCGTTTCACCACTTTACTATAAAAGCTCTTTTGAGAAAGCTTTTCATTGATGTCCGCGAAGTTGTGTTTCTGACTGGTGAGAGAAAACAATTCTTCTTTTCTCTGAGTAAACCATAGGGTAAAGGCGCTTGTGTGTCAATGTAAAAGCCAGCGAAAGATATGGCCGTTTTGAAAATTAAAAGTGATAAATATCCATGTGATATTCAGGGGCTATATGGAGATAATCGTCTGAGGGTGTGGTTTGAGAATCTGAGTAATCTATGTGAAATTCGGAGGGCGGGTCATTGACCTTGGATGAGGGAAGTGCTCCTGATTGTCCTGTTTATACGATAAATTCACAACATGTTTCGTTTGCTCGAAAAGTATAGACATAACGTGCCAAAGTCTGCAATCACAATCCACAAGATTTCATTACAGATTACTACCACCATTGCAAAGTTTTTTGAGCTTTTCAAAAGTGTCCAATAATAAGACTAACCTCTGGCTCAACAATTCAAATCAACCTTCAACCACCAAAATAGATGCATA
>CAZYRH010000222.1:0-2928 GCA_964650395.1 uncultured Ignavibacteriales bacterium | reverse complement strand
CCTCTCTTTTCCGGTTTGAACCTGAGCTTGCGGACGGACAGCTCCAACTCGCGGGCCGCCTTGGCGAGAACCTCGGTATTGTCTCGCAGACCGGCCCAGATCACTCGCGGACGGACAAGGTTGGGAAAAGCGCCCAGTCTATCGATCATCGAGTCTACGGGATTGTACTTAGCAGCCGTGTCGTCAATAAGAGTGGTGAGCCGCTCGACCAGGCGTTCGTCGGTGTCGCCCAAGAACCTGGCCGTCAGGTGAATGTTTTGCTCTGCCACCCACTTGACGCGGCCGCCCTGATTCTTCAGCAAGGCGATGATCTCGCCCAGTTTTTCCGCAACTTCCTTCTGAAGTGGGAAGGCAATAAACAAACGTATCATGTTATATCCAGTATCTCCCTTCGCAAAAGCTCCAGGGCAGCGTAGGTGGCGCGGGTGCGAATGCTGTGACGGTTAGTGCCAAAGTTGAACTTCCGGGCATACGTACCGTGCATCGAGGACAGACCGATAAACGTTGTCCCGACCGGTTTTTGCTCGGTGCCGCCTTCCGGTCCGGCAATCCCGGTAATCGAGAGAGCATAATCGCTGCTCAGCGCCTTACGACATCCTTCAGCCATCGCCTTGGCGCACTGCTCAGAGTCAGCACCATGCTGATTAATTATGTCCGGATCAACAGACAACAGTTGCATCTTGACATCATTGGAGTAGGCAACGATTCCCCCCAAAAAGTATGCTGACGAACCGGGAACAGAGGTAATCAACATCCCCAATTGTCCTGCCGTGCATGACTCCGCCACGGCAAGAGTCTTGTCATTGTCTATGAGAAGTTGACCGACCACCCCCTCAAGGGTGTCGTCATTACTTCCGTAGATGCATCCTCTGCAAACCGACTCAAGATAGCGTACGAGATTTTGCGCCTTTTGGGCCGCCTCATCCTCGCTTTCGCCGGCGGCGATGATGCGCAAGTCGATCCCTTCGTAAGAAGGTAAATAAGCCAGCTTGACTCCCACCTCCAATTTCAGTTCAGGAGCAATCATTTCAGCCAGCCTTGATTCAATGATGCCGGTGGTACGTAGCTTCACTACTTTGAGGGTTGGGCCGGTCCTGATCCTCTGCAAATAGGGAATGACATCATCGGTGAGGATTTGTTTCATCTCGTCAGGAACACCGGGCAAAGAGACAAATACCCGGTCGTTTTCAGCGAGGCAGATGCCTACCGCCGAACCGTACTTGTTCGCGAAGAAAGTAGCATCTTGAGGCAGGAGCGCTTGGTTTTGATTTATGGCTGGCATTTCGATACCGCGTGTGGCGTAGCGAGCACGGATATCTTCCAGAATGTCCTCGTGGAAAATCAGGTTCCGTTTGAACACCTTAACGATAGCCTTCTTGGTTATGTCATCATCGGTCGGGCCCAACCCGCCCGAGGTAATGACTACCTGGGCGCGCTTGAGAGCCAACCGAAACACCTCGACCATCTGCTCAATCGAATCGCCGACCGAGCTTAGATGCATGATATTATGTCCTGCTCCGGTTAATTGACGAGCGATAAAAGCTGAATTCGTATCGATAGTGTGGCCGGTTATTATTTCGTCACCGATGGTTATGATTTCTACATCCATTGAGGATTCACTTTAATTGCAATCGTGTCCTTATCCTACACTAAGACGGGAGAGTATAATTATTACCAATTGTGTCACGACATTCGCCTGGATCCCGGCAAACACGTCATCCATCGTTACTCCCCACCCACCGGGAAGTTTCTCCGCCTGGGCGGCGGGAGGAAGCTTTATTACATCAAAAGCTCTGAAGGCAAAAAAAGCAATCAAATAGTTGCCCAGAGAATACGGGATGAACAACAGAGCCAGAAACATCCCCACCCACTCGTCAATGACGATCTTCTTGGCGTCGTGTCCCATAGCCTGTTCCGCTTTGCCCGCTGACCAGACCGACACGCAGAAGGTCACAACTGTCACCGCCACAAGAATCGGGGTATGGCCTCTAATAAGCAGAAATGCGATAAGCCAGGCCGGAATCGATCCGACCGTCCCGGGTATCAGCGGAGAGTATCCCGAATAGACACCTGTTGCAACAAGTCTAACAAACTTATCCTTCATTGTTCTCAGCTACTTCAGCACGGTTTTAATCATATAGTAGTATTTGACCACGTAATTAACTCCAGTCCAGACGGTTATCACTGCCGTTATCCACAACAGCAGATTGAAATAAAATGGGTAATCAAATTCAAAGAGTGACAGGGCCGGGCTCTGGAAATGTTCCAGTGCCTTGATGAGATTGATGTAGGCCAGCACAATTCCCACGATGCTCATTTGGAGAACCGTCTTGACCTTGGCCCACCAGCTCGGCATGATAATCACTCCACGGTACGCCGCCAGCAGACGAATGCCGGTGACAAAAAACTCACGTCCCACTATCAACATGACCGGCAGCGGCGACACATACCCGAGCGCAATAAATGACATCAAAGCCGACGAGACCAGTATCTTATCAGCTAGTGGATCCATAAATTTCCCGAAGCCGGTGACGATGCCGTACTTGCGGGCGTAGTAGCCGTCGGCGAGATCGGTCAAGGCCGCGACAATAAACAGTACCAAGGACACCAACTGCATGTAAAAGCTGTCGAGTAGGAAGAAGTACATAAAGATAGGAGCGATGATGATTCTCAGGAGGGTGAGCTTGTTGGGCGTGTTCATGGGATGACAAGGTACGCCGCAGGGCGGGGGGTGTCAATCAGGATTTGGGAACCTTCAATAAGCTCGCTGCCAGGTGGACAACGTTTCTATAAGTTGTCCAGTCGGCTTCCGGAATGGCTGTTCTCCCATTCGCGTTGCTTCCCTTCCCATTTTGCTATTGCTTACTGAACTCCGATAATCGATATTTGAATGGCGTCAGTATATTAAGTTAGCCCAGAGCAGGCACA
>CAZYRH010000221.1:0-2952 GCA_964650395.1 uncultured Ignavibacteriales bacterium | reverse complement strand
TGCTGCGGTGTCATCCAATAAGAGGAACTTTATAAGACAGGCGTCGCCTGTGTCGTACGGTCGAAGAAGAAAGCGCCTGATTATGTCAACCGGTAGCGGCGGCGCCAGGTGGTACTGAACATGGACGGAATCAGCCCGGACACCAGCAGGTATTTCATAAAGGCCGGAGTATACCCCTGTGATTTTAAGTGAATCCGGCACCGCTCCGATTCCAAAGACGGATTCCCCCCAGTAAGGTTGCTGGCGCGGCGCCGTTTCAGCCATCGGAACCGAGTCAACAACTCCGGGAATGACAAACCAGGCTCGACATTCGGGTGTACCGCGAAAAAACACCTCAAGCATATCACCCGTTGTCAGCACGAGGTCACCGACAGGGGCATAATACTTGGCTGCGATAATCAGGCTGTCAGGAGGCAGTGGCCGAAGCGGCTCAGGAATGTTTACTGTCACGGAGTCTATCAGATGAAATGGAGCAGCCGGCCAGTGCCGGCGAGAATTGTCAGTGACATCAATCAGGTAAGCATCAAGGCGAAAGGTGAACCTGCCCGGCGTAACCGGCAAAAATGCAAGAAAACCTCCGTCTGGGTGAACTTCCAATAGGTGGCCGTTAATAATGAGTTCGTCCAACTTTTTATCTTCACCGAAAGAAACGTGTCCAAAAATAAAGGTGGAATCGACCGCCGTTACTATCTGGTCTGGTTTGGGGTAGATGACATGAATTTGTGGCTTACTGTCAGAGGCTTCGGCGTATATGGACGTAACCCCAAGGCCGAAGACCTTCAACAGGATGACAAGAATGAGAACTGTCAGCCTTTTAATCAGTGATGTACTTTTCGACAACGTCACGCTTCAGTTTGGGGCCGCCGATAATTTCACGGTCGACCTCAATTGACTCCCTGTCATATCGAATCCCGCTTGCAATGTCATTTTCCAACAGCAGTGGGCCATCGAGATCAAAATAGTCCGCCTGGGCGGACATATACACCGATTGAGCAATCCCCACCGATGATTCGACCATGCAACCCAGCATCACTTTCTTTTTGTCCCGGCGAGCTTGCTGGGCTATTTTGACACCCTCAATGATCCCTCCGCACTTCTCCATCTTGATGTTCACGCCGTCAATATATTCAGCATACTTATGGTAGTCATCCAGGTTATTCAATCCTTCGTCGATAATCAATTCCACATTCTCACTCTTACCCTTCAAATGCGGCCACTCTTTAACCGACTCCACATCTGTGGGTTGTTCAATGACGGTAATTCCCTTTTGAGCGAGACGGAAAATCATTTCCTCTGCTTTAGCACAGGACCAGGCACCGTTGACGTCAACGCGGATGATTTTGTCCGAGATTTCATCAAGCCTGTCCAAAAGCAGGACATCGTCCTCGTTTCCCATCTTAATCTTGATGATCGGGTACTCAGACGCCTTGATAACTTCAATCATCTCCTCCGGCTTGTCGATGCTTATCGTTATTGAACTGCGGATACCAACCGGTGTGCCCAGAGAAATCACCTCCCAAGGATAGCGCCTGGTCTCACCCGAAAGGTAATTAATAATCATGGCCACTAAAGCCGAGCGAGCAGCCGCAGGAATATCCAGCTTACTTACCTTATGCAGTGTGTCGACTTCAATCTTACCACACCTTCGCAGGTACTCAATGCCCTTTTTTATACCTGCCTCAATACTGTCCACACCCGGCCCAGAGTAAATCGAACCTGAGGCCTCACCGTGGTAGCAATTGTTCAGTATCGTCAACAGGTTAGTTTTAATCTTTGCCTGTCCTTTCGATAAGACGAAATTCTTCTTGAGCGGCAGGGACACCTTTACTGTTTGCAGATCAATCACGTTGTCACTCTCCTTGCTTGCATAAAGTCTCTGTCGAGGTCCTCACGATAATCGGGCAGACCGGCCACAAGGGCATTGATTCTCACCCCGCCACCACCTCTGGAGGCGTGGATGATATGGGTGCGACCGACAGAGAGCCCAACATGCCGTCTAAAGAACAACAAGTCTCCGGTCTTTATACAATCCCGCTCTACCCTCTCCCCCATCGAAATCTGGTCTTTCGTATCGCGCGGCATGTAGACTCCAAACCTCGAAAAAACCGTCCTAACCAGTCCCGAACAGTCAAATCCGGTCACTGTTACCCCACCCCACAGGTATGGCACACCGATGAACCGTTTTGCCTCGGCTACCAGACTTGAGCCGTGGAGAGAGCTCGTTATCTTTCTATTTATCGGCCTGATATTGCTGGTCTTGACAAGCACACTACTGTTATCCGGCAGAACAACTCGTGCAAACCCGGCGGGACCGGCTTTGATCCTGAGTTTCGTACCATAATAAAGCAGGTGCGGAGAAAGCGTCTTCTTTCCCCTGCGGTCATACAGGCGGGCCGTTGAGGCGACAACGATGGTATTGATGCAAGCCAGGTATTCTTTATAGGCTGCTTGGCTCATGGGCATTAGAAACCGAGCATCCGCCCACCCGGCGTAACCATCAGACTGACTGACCCGGCAAAACCCCTTCTGCTCTTTTTCGACCTTCAGCGCCTCGCCGAAAAAGAGCTGGCTGCGGCGCTCGCTCTCATGGCGCGGCTCAGCCCACAGGTCGAGCAGGTTAGTTGTCACCCAAGCATAGCGCATATCGCGAAGTTACTTGCTTTGCAGGCGTCAATCAAACAAAAATGGGGAGAATAAATGGTGGTTGACTTTCATGGAAGTGCAAATATTTTGAGATATTGATGACAATGCCGGGTGCCCCATACCGTCGTGTGGGAGCAGTACTGAACCAGCAGTATGTTTCGGATCCCGTAGCAAGCTGTGGGCCACCCGACCGAAAAAAAGCAGAGCGTATTTATGGCTAAAAGATCAGCAACTAAAAAGAAAGTAAAGGGGTCACCTAGTGTATTGTCCCAGAAATAACTTGACAGCGGGATTTGAACTTTTTAGTTT
>CAZYRH010000220.1:0-3006 GCA_964650395.1 uncultured Ignavibacteriales bacterium | reverse complement strand
TCTTTGAAAAAGGCGTAAGTGCCGGAGTTGTTCTCTCGACCGTACAGGATGATCCTGTGGTCCGGGCCGCCGACCTCTTTCCAGTTGGTGATCGAGCCAGTGTAAACGCCTTTCAGTTGCGCCAGTGATAACTCCCTTACCGGATTGTCCGCGTGCAAATACACAGCGATGCCGTCAAGAGCGACTGAGACGCGGTAGGGTTTGATCCCTTTCTCTTTTGCCAGCTTGTACTCCTTTTCCTTCATATCGCGCGAAGCTTCACAAATGTCAGTGGTACCGTTGAGCAAAGCTGCGATACCAGTCCCGGAACCACCACCGGAGACCTGAATTACGACGCCTTCATGTTTCTTCATGTATTCTTCCGCCCATCGCTGGCCCAGACGTACCAGAGTGTCGGATCCCTTGATGGTGATGTTGCTTCCAGCGGTGATCCAACTGCCAACCGCCAACAGTAACAGCAACATTGTGATAATGATCCTTTTCATACGATCCTCCGTTTCATTTTTCGCCTTTTTGTAACAACCATTTTGTTAGGGTTTCATTAGCAAATTGTTTTTTTCCTGTTTGGTTACTTGAATTTCAACTGCAAATCAACCTGTAACCGACTGAAATCCGATTCTTCCTTTTCCAGCCCCACAGTGTTTACAAAGTAGGTTACGTCGAATGCCGTGTTCTCGGCAACCTGTACCGAACCGCCGATCTCGTGACCCTTGGCGTCGGTACCGCCGCCACGGAAGTCGGAGTCAGTGAATGTGCCCGCTACAGCATCTTTTTCAACCTCACGGTAGATATAGTGGAAAGCCCATGATCCAAGCTTTTTCATTTTGCCAACATGAATCCCTGCCAGCCATCCGTTGTCCAGGCTGTCAGCAGCGGTATTGGTGACGTAGTCACCTATGACCACAACCGGAATGTCGTTAAACTGATGAGTGATCTCGGCAAACAGTTCGAGAAGCTCGTAGTCATTTACATAATACCCTGAATCATCAACCGTGTTACCCATCGGTTCCTCGGGGTCAAAGAAGGGTTCAAAGCCGGCCGTGTTGACGTAGTCAAAGAAGCCACCACCGACGGCAACACTGGATTTCTTATCATCCAAGTGGTATCTCAAAACCCCCTGACCGGCAGCCAACCAGGAATCGTCGCTTGAGGAACGCTCTTCAATCCAGAACCCAGCGCCAATCAGGGTAACGGAAAGGTTCCGAAAGTCCCTTTGGAAGGCGGCTGCCCCGCCTTCTGGATTACAGTCTGAATCCCACAGAAGCTCCGATTCCCCCGGTTTGAAAAACGGATTCTTGAACTTACCCCCTTTGATTTTTAGCCCCGGAACCGCCTCATACTTCGTTTCAAAGTAGGCCAGGTCAAGCATAAGGTTCTTGGTGGAGAAACCGTTATCCAGCGTCTGGTTGGTGGATACTGGATCGTCGGAACCAGTAGCCAGTTGAAAACCAACTTTTGTGGTAGCAGAGACGTTAGCTTCGACACCTATCCGGGCGCGCAGCCGATGCCGGTTACGGGCATCTTCGCCCTCCTTGCCGATCATCTCATGCCGATAGCGAAAGTCTCCCTTCACCCTAACGTTGTCCCACCACTCACCGGCGGCAGCCGTGGTGGTCAGCATTGCCACAGCAGTCAATGCCATTAGTACTGTTTTCATCCGCATTCGTCCTCCTTAATTCAAGGGGATTGACTGTGTTGAATTACCATATCAGCTCTTAGCGAAATCAGCTTGTATCTCCCGTTCAGGATCATTGCGGTCACCGCCGTGAACCTTTTGGGGCTGAGCGCCTGTAAGCTATACGGATGCCAGAGCTCCTTCTCTCCCTTTGTTGGTTTATACGGTTGCCTTGACCGTTTTTCGTGTTCAAACATCATCATGTTTCTTTTGCTTCTGTTTCTTTGCGGGGAACAAACAGAAGTCGTGTTAGGAAAGTGTTAGGGAAGCGTTAATTTTGTGTGATTTTTTGGTCGGAGAGGCGCTTAGACAACACCCTTGGGAGATCGCAGAGGCAGGTGAATTGTAAAAACGCTCCCCTCATCGAGAGTACTTTCCACACTCACCCGACCGCCATGCGCCAGTGCGATATGTTTGACAATGGCCAGTCCCAGCCCAGTGCCGCCAAGCTCCCGACTTCTGCCTTTATCAACGCGGTAAAAGCGCTCAAAGAGACGCGGCAGGTGCTCTTGGGATATCCCGCAGCCGTGGTCTCGCACAGTGATCCTGATTTCACCTTCTTGCTCAGCCGCGACCACTTCGATTGACCGGCCCGTTTCGCTGTACTTGATGGCGTTGTCGATTAGATTGATGACCGCTTGTTCAACGAGGGGGGAATTTATTTTCGCCTTGAGGTAATCGTCGCACATTAGGTCAATTTTGATTACCTTTACCGACGCCTGAACTTCGCAGGCCTGAACTGCAGCCTCCAGAGCCTCCTTAACGCGGCTTTCTTCAAGTTGGATTTCAGCTTGTTCTGTATGCTTCTCGATTCTCGAAAGATCGATGAGGTCCTCAACAATCTGATTTAACCGGTCGGCCTGGCGAGCCACTTTAGTGAGAAAACTTTCTGCATCCTGTGGGTTTTTCAACGCGCCATCAAGAAGCGTCTCCACGAAACCTTTAATGGAGGTGATGGGGGTCTTAAGTTCGTGGGAAACGTTGGCGACAAAATCACGCCGCAGATTCTCAAGTTTTCTTATCCGTGTGATGTCATTTAACACCAGCAATGCTCCAATGCTCGCTCCTTGAGCATCCTTCAGAATTGTGCCGCGCACTTGAAGGTACCGTTCTTCTGCTCCTGTCAGAACAATAGCCCCTTCGACCGATCGTCGCTCGGTCAGCGTTTGCGTTATCAGAGCCTGTAACTCTGTATTGCGCACTGCCTCTTGAATACTGCGTCCCTTAGCGTCCTCAAGCGACAGGTCAAGTAGACGGGCAGCAGCAGCGTTAAGATTGATGACCCGTTCATTAGTGTTGACAGCCAGGACCCCTTCGACCATACTGGCCAG
>CAZYRH010000219.1:0-3015 GCA_964650395.1 uncultured Ignavibacteriales bacterium | reverse complement strand
CGGCTTTCTTTGCCCGGGCCACGTAAGTACAATCATCGGAAGTCGACCCTACGAGTCGCTGGTAAACGAGCACGGGATCCCGTGCGTCATCGCAGGGTTCGAGCCGCTTGATATTCTCTATGGTATTCTCATGCTGCTCGAGCAGGTCTCTGAGCACCGTGCTGAGGTGGAGATCGCCTACCGACGCGCCGTCCGACCGGAAGGCAACCCTAAGGCCAAACGTGTCCTCAAAGAAGTATTCATCGAGCGTGACGCACAATGGCGGGGAATCGGCGTAATCGAGGGGTCGGGCCTGGCCTTGCTAAGCACACTCGAGGCACACGATGCATTCCTTATCGAGGTAGAGGTCGAGCCTACACGCGAGGTCCCTGGCTGCATTTGCGGTTTGGTTCTGAGTGGTCAGCGCACACCCTTTGAGTGCGATCTCTTTGCAAGGGAGTGCACGCCGGAGACGCCACAGGGCGCATGTATGGTCTCAGCCGAGGGTACCTGTGCGGCAGCCTATCGCTACGGGCGGATTGAGGAGGAGCGATGAGATACGACACCATACTGCTGGAACATGGCAGCGGTGGTCTCGCCAGCCGCAGGTTGGTGGAGGAGCTCTTGGTTCCCTATCTGAAAAATCCGGTGCTGGAGCGACTCGATGACCACGCCGAGATCGAACTTGAAGGAACCCGCCTGGCCTTCACCACCGATTCGTTCGTGGTCGATCCCATCTTCTTTCCCGGTGGCGACATCGGGAAGCTCGCGGTGAACGGCACGGTCAATGATTTAGCCATGGGTGGTGCAAAACCGCTTTTCCTCAGCGTCGGCCTTATCCTTGAAGAGGGACTACCCGTCGTCGACCTTAAGCGTATTATGCACTCCATGGCTGAAGCGACCAAGAAGGCAAAGGTGCACATCGTGACCGGCGACACCAAGGTGGTCGCGCACGGAGCCGCCGATAAGATATTTATCAACACTGCCGGCATCGGGCTCATCCCCAAGGGAGTGGCGCTCTCGGGCCACCGGGGAGAGGTAGGTGACCGCGTACTGATCAGTGGCCCGATAGGCGAGCATGGGATTGCAGTGATGGCCCAGCGCTCAGACCTCGACTTCGTCTCATCCTGCAAGAGCGATACAGCACCGCTGGCCGACCTGGTGGCCCAGATGCTACACGCCTACCAGGGCATCCACAGTCTCCGCGATCCCACTAGGGGCGGGCTTGCCGCCACTCTCAACGAGCTGGCAGAGCAGTCGGGGGTTAGAATCGAGGTGGAGGAGTCGGCCATACCTATCACCGAATCAGTGGAGAGTGCCTGCGAGCTATTGGGGCTTGACCCCCTACACCTGGCCAACGAAGGGGTACTCGTTGCGCTCGTTCCAGCCGAGGGCGCAAACCTTGTGCTCGACGCTATGCTGAACCATCCCTTGGGCCAGAAGGCGCAGATCATCGGCGAGGTGTATTCAAAAAAGTTGCCCGTGGTTATTCTGCGGACCCAAATCGGCGGCAAGCGCGTCCTGGCTGTTCCCACTGGCGTGCAACTCCCGCGTATTTGCTGAAGACAAGGAGGTTCTCCAAAAAGAAAAGAGGCCAATAAGAACTATATACTGTCCTAAACTAGCATTTTCCAATGAAGGTCTCGTCAAGATCTTCATGGTGGGAGTGAATTTTTATGGAATTATACCAGCTTCGTTGTTTTCAAGCCGCAGTAGAGGAAGGTGGTTTTAAGCGAGCTGCCATACGGCTTCACATCACACAACCCGCTCTTTCCTACCAAGTCAAACGGCTCGAGGATGAGTTGGGAGTTCCGCTTTTCCACCGTCGTCCTCGTGGAGCCAGCCCTACTGAGGCAGGTAGAGTCTTGTTACAACATGCACAGAAAATCATGAGTGGTATCAATAAGGCTGAACGTGCCATACAAGAACTCGCAGAAGGGGTAAGGGGAGAAATACGCATTGGCACGGTTGATAGCGTGGGAATCTATTTCCTGCCGCCCGTCCTCCGAACCGTACGCTCTATGTTTCCAGCCGCATGTCCCAAGCTCTTGTATCGCAATTCTAATGACATTATGGAGGCGCTTCTGTCAAATGAATTAGACTTGGGAATACTTGCCAACCCTGGTCCGGATCGACGCCTTCAGCAAGAAATCTTAATAGAGGAGCACTTGTCATTAGTCTGCAGCCATTCACATCCGTTTTTTGGTATCCCAACCGTCAAGACCAGCGAACTCAAAGGGATGGAATTCGCTGCGTTGTCTCCAGGCACTCCCAGTGGTTCCCTAATCCGTAAGTACCTCGCGCGCCTTGGAGTAAGCATCGAAGTAGTGGCCACAACCGATAACGTGGAAACCGTCAAGAAAATGGTCGAAGCGGGCCTGGGTATAGCTTTTCTGCCCGATATGGCTACTAAGCATGACATTCCATGCGAGAAGACACGTGTGGGTCGCTTGTGGCGCAGTGAGGTCGATCCACCACTGAGCCGACAAATCGTACTGGTTAACTGGAAAGACTCTAGTATGAACCGAGCGACAAAGGCCTTCGTAGAGCAGCTACGACAGCACAGTCATGAGTGGCGGGCCTGTACCGATGAGAAATCGCTGGGTATAAAGAGCACCTGACATGATATAAAAGATTTTTATAGCTCGCACCCAATATTATCGTTTTGACTTTTTGTAAGGGGGAGGGTATAATAAAATGAAGGAAAGTATTACGAGAACTCTGACTGTTGAGGAGTCTTTGACCCGCAATCCCCAATACCTCAGGCGCGGCTAAGCCTTTTGGGGAATGCCTAGCTGATGTTTGCCTGTTTCATTGCGGATGCCTCACACGAGGTACCTGTATGTTCACGCAAGTAGGAGCTTATGCAGATGAGAGAACAAGCACTGGCACCGCAAGTACCTGGGCTAGCGAAAGAAGTCTTGGAGGAGTGCGGTGAGAACGTGAACCTTTGTTTTCAATGCCAGAAGTGTGCATCTGGTTGCCCAATGGCCTTTGCGATGGATTTTACCCCATCACAGTTGATGCACGCCATCC
>CAZYRH010000218.1:0-3042 GCA_964650395.1 uncultured Ignavibacteriales bacterium | reverse complement strand
ATGCCAAGCGCCCCGCCTATTAACGCAATCAGAACCGATTCAACCAAGAAGGCTTTGAGTATTGAGAAACGGCTAAAGCCGAGCGCCCGCAATGTACCGATCTCCACTGTGCGATTGGCGACTGAAGCATACATGGTTATCATGGCGCCAACGATGGCTCCGAGGGACAAGACGACACTTATCACTATTCCCAATATGTTAATAAAGATTGTGGTGAACTTGGATTGTTCAGCATAGTACTCTTTCTCCCGGTTCACTTCGACCGCGAGTCTTGGATCATTCTCCAAGCGCGTCTTCATGGCATCAAAATCAGCCGGCGAGGCCAGCCGCATGGTCAGTGATGAAAACACCGGTCGCTCGAAGGCATCCATCAACTGCCTTGTATCACCCCAGAGCTCTGACTCAAAACCGGAACCATTGGATTCGAAGATACCCACAATAGTCCAGTCTCGCATACTGAAGCGGACCGTTTCGCCAAGTCCGCATCCTTGGAAGGTCTCGGCTACTTTGGCGCCGGCGATAATTTCGGACGTTCCTTCTCGCCACATCCTGCCGCGAACAATCTTCATGTCGGGCCGAAGCTTCATAGAAACTTTGGTAACTCCCCGCACCGGAACATTGCCCGGCTCGCCGCTGTCTCTTTTCGGTTGTGTTATCAGTACCAGTATTTCGTTGGTAAACATGGGGGAGCCGTCTTCTTGTGCTTGGATAGCCGGGTCGGCTTTGATGATATTTGCCACATCGCGGTAGATAATAGACTGTACTTCCGTTTGCGAGGCGCGGCGAATGACAATGACGTTGTCGTTATAGCCGGTGTCGACTAGAGTTTTGTTCAGGCCGTTGGAGAGCATTAGCACGGCGCAAAAAACGAAAACAACTAGGGCAATGCCAAAGATCGTCAGCAGAGAGGTGAGTTTCCGCGTGAGGATGTTTCTATACGAGTAAGCCAGCAGCAGGCTCATGGTATACCCCTCAATCTATAATCCTCAAGCCATCTACAATCGGAGTACGAACGGCTTTGACTGTCGGAAAGATTGCCGCCAGAAGTCCGACGAGGATTGACGCCAGTGCGCCCAGGACGAAGGTCACGGGTTCTATTTTGAAGGCGGGGACGTAGTAATCAATAACTACGGCAACGAGTTTTCTTACCGGAAGCGCTATGGCCAGGCCGAAAGCACCCCCAAGAGCCGCAATGAAAAGCGATTCACCAAAGACTAGGCTGCTTATTTGAAACGGTCTGAAACCGAGGGTTTTCATTATTGCGTACTCAGATACTCTTTCACGGGCCGTCATAGCCATGGTATTGGTCAGCACTAAGAAGATGATTCCGATGACGAGAATTGAAATGATGTTGAGACCAAATATGATGGAACTACCCATGGCAACGAAGCCGAGGTTGAAAGCTTCTTCAGTTTCAGTTAGTGTTTCCGCAAGTGAATTCTCAAACAAGCTGTCAATATTTCTCGAGATAGCGGCTGCTTGAGAGGGGTCGGCAATCCGCACGATGTACCATCCCAGTTTGCCTGCTCGCGGAGGAGCCTCGATACGCATTCGTTCATCGATATAATCGAAACGGAAAAACCATGCTACTTCTTGGGTGTTTTCCTTGGCTCCCGTGTAAATCCCTCTAATGATGAAATCCCAATCACCCGGGTAGATGGTTCCGGTGAGTCTGACAGCGTCGCCCACCGACCAGCCAAAACGATCAGCCAGCTTGCGTCCGACGATGGCGGCGTTGCGTTCTGCCAAGAAGGCCTCCAACTGGTCAGGGGGTACTATGTATTCGGGATACAAATCAAAAAAGGTGGTCTGGTCGATAGCAAACTGCACGAAAAAGTTTTTGGGATCCACATATATTCCCCCAAACCACTGGCCATAAGAAACACCTGTCACGCCGTCAACCTTGGCGATTTTCTCCTTATATGATAAAGGAAGCGGAAAAACCATTGATACTGCATTGCGCGTCACCAGGCGGTTCGGTGAAGAAGCTTCAACATCGGAATACCAAGCGTGAACAGTAGTCCGGATAATTACAAAGGCCATCACGGCGATGGCCAGTCCGAGAACCGTCAGGGCGGTACGGAGGGGACGGCGGGTCGCGTTTTTTCGTATCAGCTTCGCAATTCTCATGCCGCTTCGAGTTCCCCTTTGTCAAGGTGTCGAATAATGCGGGCTTTCTCTGCGGCTCGCGGATCGTGTGTTACCACAATGATGGTTTTGTTGAATTCTTTGTTTAGACGGGATAGAAGCTCCATTATCTCTTTGGCCGATTGTTTGTCGAGGTCGCCCGTTGGCTCATCCGCCAGCAGTAAATTCGGATCGGTTACGATGGCACGGGCAATGGCCACCCGCTGTTCTTGTCCACCCGAGAGCTGGCTGGGATAATGTTTCATACGGTCAGCCAGCCCGACAATAGAAAGCGCGGTTTCCACCTGGCGCCGTCTTTCCGAGCGATTCAACTTCGTCAGCAAAAGTGGAAGTTCCACGTTTTCGAAGGCGGTTAAAACCGGCATGAGGTTGTAAAGCTGAAACACAAAACCGATATTCCGACTCCGCCAGCGCGCCAGAGCACCCTCGGAAAGGCGGGACAGGTCCTCGCCGCATACGACGACACGTCCTGAGGAAGGTCGGTCGATGCCGGCAATGAGATTCAACAGCGTTGTCTTGCCGGACCCGGAAGGCCCCATAAGACCGAGAAACTCGCCCTCTGGGACTTCGAAGTTGATATTGTGCAGAACGGGTATCTCCAGACTATCGCGCCAGTAGGACTTATCTACTGATTTCAGTTGTACAAGTGGTTCTGTCATCATTCTTCCTTACATATACTTGTGGGAGGCGGACGTTTTGAGGCTGTCTTAAACGTGCCGAGGAGAAAAAAGCGAGGTCGTCATTCCTGTGAAAACAGGAATCCATTTTTTTGTCACTTCCAGCTGACCATCCAAAGTGTGTTGGTGGACTTAGAGTCACTTTTTCTGGATTCCCGCTTGCGGGTGTGTTGAAAAACATAGAAAGTGTCATAGCGAGGAGCGAAGCGACGTGGCT
>CAZYRH010000217.1:0-3047 GCA_964650395.1 uncultured Ignavibacteriales bacterium | reverse complement strand
TCACAAACGGTTTGACCTCAGTCGTACCCGCATGTCCTGCGCCTTTTCAGGCAAGGCCTGAGTACAGACAGGTAAATAAATACAGGATAAGGAAAAGCTACCCGCTAACCTATCCATTAAACATTTAATTATAATCGCTTAGTTCTAAAAGTCAAGCCTTATTATAAGAATAATATATGTCTGTAGTCGATCCTCAACAGTGTGCGTTACCATTCTAACTCGTCATTCCCGTGAAAACGGGAATGACAGGCTCATACCTTACAACCCACAACTTATGTCACATCCTGAGAAGGAGGGTACCCTAAGTAACTACAACATGCTTATTGCGAACGAATAGAATAATGCAAAATGGCCACCCTTGCCGAGGCAAAGGTGGCCATACTTTTTACTAGGACTTAGATAGGTCCGTTTCTCCCGTCAACTACGGACAGGGTGGAGGCGGTGGGCCGCCCCGGAACAGGTAGTCAACCAGATACGTCAGGTCAGCTACGTTGGTATTGCCGTCTCCATTAACATCACCCTCTTCTGGGCATGGTGGAGGCGGGCCACCCCGGAACAGGTAGTCGACCAGGTAAGTCAGGTCAGCGACGTTAGGTCCCGACAGATCGTAGTTAACGTCGCCGCGCATTCCGTCGTGGTTGCAGCAGGTAGTATCGATGTCGCCGGTGACAACCAATGACAGATCAAGCGAGCCGATGCAGTCGTGGAAGACCATGCCTGACCCCTCAGGAATGATAAAGTTGTATCCCCATACATCGATAGAGATCCACTCCGGATTATAGTCCGGCATTTCCCAGTCATATATGTAGTGGCCATCGACAACCGGCCCGTCATAGAGTGTATCGCGGCCGATATACAGCAGCTCAAGGTCCGGCGGGAATCCCGGCAGCGGAGGCATGCTGTCTCCGGGGGGTTGGCCTTCGAGTGACCACACATCGGTCGAGTAGTTAACCACGAAGGTCATCCAGCTACTAGCCGGCTCCAGTTGGAAGGCATCGAAATCGATATGGACGGTCTTCTTGCGGTCATAGTCGAACGGATGATCGTAGAACCAGATGTTCCAGAACTCCCACTCAGGTCCGTCATAGAACCACCAGCCATTGACATCACCCGGCGGGTAGTAGCCCGTCCCTCCGGTCGAAGGGGGAATTAAATTACCGCTGGGGTCAAAGGCAATCCAGAAAGCATTCATAATCGGATCGGTGGGTTCCCACATGTCGATCCAGTTCAACTCGCCCCAGAACGCCCAGACAGCGTCGTCGTTCCAGTGATCCTGGGTCGATTTCCAGCCCCACTGGGTTCCTATGGGATCGACCACAATGGCCGAGATGTTCACCCAGTAAATCGTGCCGGAATCCTGCCAGAACCAGTTGGGCTCGGGCAGACAGATGTTGTACTGCCAGTACGCTGTGTGGTCACCAGGGATAACTTCACCGGTTGCGGGGTCATACCAGCCTTCCATAGTAGGCGGATCGATGGGTGTGTAGTCGAATTCCTCAACGTAGAACTCCCAGAGAGTCTCACCGGGACGGCTATACGGGACTAAAGGCGGGTCCGCGGGTATGTCTGCATGGATGCTGAGCACGAAAGTAGTCACCAGGCCTACATCCTCGTTCTTCCAGGCACCCCAGAAGTGGAAGTCCTTGATCCAGCCGGTATCCATGCACATGAAGTCCTCGGCCAGGACCATCGGCTGCGTGGCGTTCACTGCCCAGCCCTCTTCATCCGGCAATTGTGGGAAGTGGTGCTTGTAGAGGTCACCCGGCTGCCAGTCACACTCCTCCTCAGCCTCATAGGTGAGCTGGAAGCACAAGTCAACGGGATAACCCAATGCAGCAGATGTGTTTGTCCAGTCCGGGATACCGAAATAGACGCTTCTGATAACGGCCTCGTGCTGCAGTATCGGATCTTGGTGATACGCCCAACCGGACTGTGGTGGTGTGTTACCGAGACCCTGAATGGCAATCCAATACTTCGTGCCGGCCAGGAAGTTCAACGTCATAGGCAGATTAACCGAGTAACTGTAGTAGCCTACCACTATTTCCGTCTCATTGACGAGAGCATTGGGAAACACCCAGGAAGCGATAAGCGCGCCGGGCTTGGTGCCGTCACCGAAGTCTGCATAGAAGGAGACTTTCCAGTCAAAGTCCCCATCATCCGGAGTGCCTTCCCACCAGTAACCCCCAATCCAATGGACGTCGTTTACGGACTGATCTACGTCGAAGATGAAGTCATCTGCGGGCTCAGAGTCGAGACCATCTGGTGGTGGGGCGTCTTCAATTTGTGCTGTGAGCAGGCCTACATAGGCCATACCATTGTCATAGACAATGGCTCGAGAATCAGGAGCGCCCTTTGGGACGAACTCCCCGGATCCCCCGGACGGGCCGGAGGTGAGACCGATGGCGTGATCCCTATCTCCGGTCGTGGCCATTAACACTACGGCGAGTACCAGAATAACTCCGAGGCTCGCCAACATTACTTTTTGCACCATGACTCCTCCTTTTAGAAGCTGGTTACGACAATTAAAGGGTTTACTCCAAATCTTCATTCAATTCTGCAAGTAGGGCAGGAGTTCCTGACTCCTGCCAATTAGTGGCAGGTCTCGGAGAGACCTGCCTACGAATATGTCATTACTCAAATAAAAACCATTTTATATATTGATTCGATCTGTCAATCACAAACGGTTTGACCTCAGTTGTACCCGCATGTCCTGCGCCTTTTCAGGCAAGGCCTGAGTACAGACAGGTAAATAAATACAGGATAAGGAAAAGCTACCCGCTAACCTATCCATTCAATATTTAATTATAATCGCTTAGGTTTAAAAAGTCAAGCCTTATTATAAGAAAAATAGATGTCTGTAGTCGATCCTCAAGAGGGTTCATTACCCTTGATCTATGGAGTTATAACATTTATTAGTTGTTTTCGTACAAGTAGCTTTTCTATCGTAAGGGGTAGCTTTATGCTCGTTGATAATCGGGTGGGAAGTAAACCTCTGCGGTATCAACGGCGCTCCGCTTACCATGCATGCCTTCAACCACGCCCTGCCG
>CAZYRH010000216.1:0-3105 GCA_964650395.1 uncultured Ignavibacteriales bacterium | reverse complement strand
GGCAGCTACCGGTATAACGTCGCGGACCTTACATACCTGGTAGCGTACCTTTTTCGGGGTGGGCCCTCTCCAGAGTTCGGTCCTACTTGGATACGCCCATAGGAACCAGATCGGATCCACCCTGGGTGATGGTGACTACCCGAGTTTGGGCCTGAGATTCATTTTCTAGGCGCAGTTGTCGGTACTGTAACAGATCGTGGGCAACTCTGTTCTTTGGGAGCAGTTGAGGAAGTAGGAATAAGTGAGAAATCAGGGGGGAAATATATCATGGCTTAAACGGAAAAAGTTGGGCCAGATTTGTAAAATAGCGCTTTATTTGAGTTGACACTGGTTCGATTCATTGTATATTAGAGAGTTCCCGTTACACGTTGTTTGCATACGTATAACCTTTACAGTTTTGGTTGCACTATGAGCGGATGGCACTTGGAATATTCAATAGATGTCGATCGTGAAAATCATATTGTCTATGAGAAGATATTCGGCGTCTGGAGAATCAGTACGGCGGAAAGCTTTGTAAAGGACTATGAGGTCGAGGTGGCGCCTCTGATAAAAAAGCCCTGGGCGCGGTTGTGCGATTTGACCAACTGGAAGACCTCGTATCCGGAAGTCATTGATATTATCGGCGAGCACCTCGTCTGGTGCCATGAGCATAAGATGGCTTGGTCGGTAAACATCATCAACAATCCGGTCACTTACGGTCAGCTTCAGCGCATGTTTGGCAAAGGGGGAACGAAAGAAATTTCGCGCACCTTCCGCACCCGACAGGAGGGGGAGCAGTTTCTGCGCGAGCAGGGGTTTGTCATTAAATCCTCAACGGCTCCCTGGCAATAGGCTGGAATTCTCACTCACACGGTTCAGGGAAAGCCTGGAGCTATGGTTTTACAATGAATCTATTCGTCATGCCACATCTCTCTCCAGGTCCGAGGGTTTTAAGGCCGTTATTATTTAAGGTATCTGTTAAACCATTTTTCAATCCACTCCAGGCGAGCGATGCGCCGGTCCGGTCGTCCGTGGCGTGACAGGCCATGCGGTTCCTCAGGGAAGCGCACCATCTCAACTTTCTTCTTCAGCACCTTCAACTTTACAAACATCTGCTCCGCCTGCTCGATATGGCAGCGCAAGTCATTCTCGCTGTGAATAATCAAAACCGGCGTATGGACGTTCTTGAAATAGGTGATGGGAGAGCACTTTTCGTAGTTCTTGGCGTTTGTCCACGGCCAACCGTCAAACTCACGTCTAAAACCAAATCCGAAATCTGACGAACCGACGAAGGATTTCAAATCGACTACGGACCGCTGTGTGACAGCCGCGGCAAAGCGGTTGGTGTGTCCGATAATCCAGTTGGTCATGTAGCCGCCGTAGGACCCGCCCGTTACGCCGACCTTCTTCGGGTTGACAAACTTCTGCTTTTCCAGATAATCCGTCGCCGCCATGCAATCTTTGTAATCCAAATCGCCCCATCCTCCGGCAATGGCCTCAGTCCAGGTCTCGCCGCGTCCGGCACCGCCACGCGGATTGGTATAGAGAATGACATACCCTTTGGCCGCCAGATACTGCATTTCGTGTATGAAGGTGTGAGCATACTGGACCTGCGGACCGCCATGGATCTCAAGGATGGCAGGATACCTTCTACCCTGTCTGAAATCCGGTGGGAGGACAAGCCAGCCCTGAACTTCGGTACCATCAAATGATTTGAACGTCACGTCGCGAGTTTTCCCCAGCTGGACTTCGGTGCGGAGGAATTTATTCAGATCAGTATGTTTGATTGCTCTTGCTTCTGCTCCGTAGGAAGTAGGGCAAGTCATGATATCGCCGGGGTTGTTAAGGTTGGCATAGATGAGCGCAGCAGTTCGGGTTTTGCCATTTAGTGAACAGCCTTTGAGGTGGCACTTGCCCTTGAATATGCGAGTCGGTTTGCCTCCTGAAGAGGCGATATAGTACAGATTGGTTACCCCCGTATCGGAAGAGAGAAAGAAGATTCTCTTACCGTCTGCGGACCAGAAAAGAGACGAGGTAAAGATGGAATCACTCGTGTCAGTAATGGATTGGTCAAACGCCATCCGGTCAAAACCCGACATCAGGTCTTTGGCTTTGGGTCTGCCGGTGATGCCTACTTTCCAGATATGCCAATTGGTCGCTCCCCAATCGTCCGGGTTGTCATGTCCCACATAGGCGACTGTTTTACTGTCGGGAGAAAAAACTGGGTCGAATGTTGGACCAGCTGGCGTTGGGATGCGTTTTCCCCTGCCTCCCTTTAACGGGACAATGAACAGGTCATACCTCAGATGGTCAAGGTCCGGGTCTTTGGCACGGTTGGAGACATAGGCAATCCACTGGCCATTCGGGGAGATATTGGGACAGACGTTATCGCGCTTGCCTTTTGTGATCTGTCGCAGATTGCCGTTTTGAACGTCAAGGCTGTACACCTGAAAACAGTCTTTTGGTAAATAGCCTTCGCCGTCGAGACGGTACCACAGACGCGTTATGTGCCGGTAGACCGGCGGCTTTTTTTTCTTTTTTTCATCCTTGATGTAATGCGAGTCGTTATAGCGTAGGCAGAAGACAAGGTATTTTCCGTCGGGAGTCCACTGCAGGTTCTGCACAGCGCCGTCCAGTCCAATTACTTGCCTCTCAGCACCGCCGGAAGACGAGATTACGTAGACACCGAGCTTCTTATCACGCGTGGAGAGAAAGGCCAATTGCTTGCCGTCAGGTGACCAGACCGGCTGGCTGTCATAGCAGGGGCCATGCGTGAACTGGCGCTCTTCTTGCGACACAAGGTCGGACACAAAGAGGTTGGCGTAGTACTTGTTATCTTTCTTGTCTATTCGCTCGACAGTGTAAGCGATCTTCTTTTCATCAGGCGACAGTGAAACTGAGGTTGGAATTCTCAGATTAAAAATGTCCTCAGCGTTTATTGGCCGCCTTTTGGAGATTTTCTGGGTCAGCTTTGCCATGTTTATCTACTCCTAATGCTAATAGTTTGACAGCCGTTCAATATTGTGAATAACCACTCCATGAGCAAGCCCAAATTGTCTCTCTTTGGTGTAGATGTCCAGAGGCTGTCTGCTATGATAAAAGTCAAGGGTGATTTTGCGTGAGGCA
>CAZYRH010000215.1:0-3196 GCA_964650395.1 uncultured Ignavibacteriales bacterium | reverse complement strand
CGCAAGCGGGAATCCAGTGGTCGAGGCGTGTCTGTCCTACCATCATAGTCCCTTTGGATACATAGAGTTACTCCTTCTGGATTCCTGCTTTCGCAGGAATGACGGGCAAGGTATTTGAAGTTTAATCTTTGACATCCAATTGGTATCATCTTCCAAACAGCACCGTCACCAATAGGGCCAAGACCCAGATGCCTAAAGCGGCTTCGATACCGACAAGAATCCTTATACAGCCAAACGGCTCATGTTCTACCAGCTTCAAACGGAAAAGCTGCAACCACTGCTTCGGTCGCATAGCCCCGTAGCCGAAAGTAGTAAAGGCAAGCAGGCTGAAGTAGAAGCATTCCCATATACATTTTAGATTGGTAGGTCGAAACCCCTGTGGTTTCGACAACTCCGGCTTTGGGGCAGATGTGGACATCTACCGCCCATACTAAAGCGCGGGGCTTTTGATCTACTTTTGCCTTTGGAAATCTCATTTTACACAAGTTTCGATTTCAGGATGTCGTGAAGGTGGATAATGCCGACCAGCAAGCCGCCTTCGTCAACGGTTGGAAGCTGGGTAATCGAATGCTTCTCCATAAGCGCCAAAGCTGAATCCAAGACTGCCTCGCGGTGAATTGTCTTCGGGTTGGTAATCATCACTTCGTTGGCAGTAAACCTGTAGAAGTCGTCATGTTTTTCGGCCAGACGGCGAAGATCACCGTCAGTGAAAACACCGGCCGTGCGACCGTTCTCATCTTTCATCAACACACAGCCGAGCCGCTTACTCGTCATCTGAAGGATCATTTCTTTCATGCTAGCTTGGGGCTTCACCAGTGGCACTTCGTCGCCGGTGTGATGTAGCTCAGAGACTCTCTTAAGCAAGCGCTGGCCCAAGAAACCACCGGGATGCAGCACGGCAAATTCAGAGGGCGAGAAGTTTCGCGCTTTCAGCAAAGCTACTGCGAGGGCATCCCCCATGACTAATGCTGCCGTCGAGGAAGAGGTGGGGACGAGGTTATTGGGGCAGGCTTCCTTATCTACCGAGCAATCAATGACAATGTCCGCACGCTGGCAAAGGTCAGAATCGGCTGTGCCGCACAACACAATTATAGCCATTCCGAGACGCCTCGCGGCTGAAATTAAAAGATCCATTTCGCCCAACTGACCGGACTTGGAAATCAACAGCAATATATCCTCGGAACGCATCAAGCCCAGATCGCCGTGCACTGCTTCCGCCGGATGAAGGAAAAATGATGCAATGCCGGTGGAATTAAAAGTAGCGGCAATCTTTTTACCGATCAAGCCGGACTTACCCATGCCGGCAACGATTACCCGCCCCGGACACTCTTGAATGGCAGATACCGCCTTGTTGAAGTTCTCGTCCAGCTTCTCTGCCATTGCTAACACAGCTTCAGCTTCGCTCTGAATGACCTGCTTGGCGTACTCTTTGAGGTCCGTCATACCAGAAAACTCTTCGGGTCTTTGCAAACCGCTTCAAAGTAGCATTCCAGCACTTCTCTGATCGCTCCCTTACCTCCTTTGTTATGCGTGACGTATGAGGCAGCTTCTATTAATTCCGGAGAGGCATCGGCCACCGCAATCGGTAGGCCGACTCTTTTCGCCAGCTTGATATCCAGAATCTCATTGCCAATAAATGCCACTTGCGCATACTCCAGGCCCAGTTTGGTCAGAAGAGGTTCTATCTGTTTTGTTTTGTCCTTCATATCCTGCAAGACGTGTTTGACGCCTAAGTCTTTCATGCGGGTAGAGGTCGCAGGTGAATGCCGACCGGAGACTACCGCCAGCTCCAACCCAGCGCGCATGGCCAGCACCATGAACAAGCCGTCGGAAATATTGAATCGCTTCAACTCAAATCCATCAGGACCGAAGTAGATGCTGTCATCGGTCAACACACCGTCCACATCAAGCGCCAGCAGCTTAATCTCCTTCAGCCGTTCAACAAATTCTTCACGAGAAAGTTTTGGCATCCTCGGATTGCTCCTGGTTACTAATCAACGTTCCTTTACAATAGCCCGAAACCATGATATGATCGCTACACGTCCCTTACGAACTACTTGCATTCCTCGTCACCCTGAGCGGAGTCGAAGAGTAATAAAGCTGGCTTGCCCGGTCATAGTTCGACTCCGCTCACCATGACGGCGGCCAATCGAATTGTAGCATGGGCATCTTGCCCATCGTTTGCCCGCACAATGACCGTGCAATTTCGAGAGAATACATAAACTTCTTTCGAGACTATACACTAACTCGAGGCCTCTTTTATTCTCATTACTGACTCAAGCAGCTTTCCCATCTTGTCTAGCGGGAGCATCGCGCCGGCGTCTGACAGGGCTTGCGCTGGATTCGGATGCGTCTCTACAAACAGGCCATCAATTCCCACTGCCATTGCTGCCTTTGCCATCGGAATGATATACTGTGGCTGACCGGTCGAGACCGCGCCCCCACCGCCCGGAAGCTGCAAGGAGTGGGTGGCATCAAACACCACTTTGAGATCGGTCTCTTTCATTATCATCAATGAACGGAAGTCGACGACCAGATTGCGATAACCGAATGTCGTCCCCCGCTCGGTCAGCATCACTTTGCTTGAATTGGCTTTCGCCGCGATTTTAGCCATATCCTCCGGCGCCATGAACTGGCCCTTCTTAATGTTGATCCACTTGCCCGTTTGCGCCGCTTTGACGACCAGGTCCGTCTGACGGCAGAGAAAGGCTGGAATTTGTATAATATCCGCCACCTGAGACACCACCTCAACCTCGCTGGTCTCATGCACATCAGTCAAGATGGGAAGTTCAAATCTCTCCTTAACCTTGGCCAGCGTACTCAGCCCCTTCTCCAGCCCCGGGCCACTGTACGAACCGGTTGAGAGGCGGTTCGCCTTTTTATATGATGACTTGAAGATGTACGGAACACTGTACGCATTCGCGATGGATGCAACCTGCTCGGCCACTTCGAAGCAGATCTCGTCCGATTCAATCACACATGGCCCTGCAATGAGGAAAAACTCTCCACGCTCGATTTTATCCAGTGTTTCTTCGACCATGCCGAAGAATATACGCTACTGGCCTGAAAAGAAAAAGAATAATTCAAAGTTGCTTGTCTGTAAGCCAAGCGCAACCGGTGGGGCACCCGCCTACGATGGCAAACTATCTGTCATAGTGAGCGAAGTCGAACCATGAACGCCAAGCCGGTTTCTCGT
>CAZYRH010000214.1:0-3259 GCA_964650395.1 uncultured Ignavibacteriales bacterium | reverse complement strand
CTTCCGCAGGAATGACACTATCGCTCTCTTCGCCATTCGCCATCTCTGCCACAGTGCAGTAGGTCGAGTTCCGAATGAAGTCCGCCTTAGTCGGACGAATGAAAAACCCGACAACAGATTCCGGCCCATCTGCCTTCGTCTACTCATGAGCAACACTCCGCTTGGATCTTTTCCTTTCCGGTAGAAAGAATTCACCGACTATCAAAAGTATGGCAACCAGAAGAGGCCATTGGTAGCGGTCATCGTACCTCGTTACGAGAGTGCCCTGTAGCTCCTTTTTTTCCATTTTGGAGATCTCATCAAATATGCGGTCCAGCTCGATTTCGCCTCCGGTGGCATGATAGTACTTGCCACCTGTATTCAGGGCTATCTTCTGTAAAGTAACCTCATCAAGTTTTGATACGATGACTTCGCCGTTCCGGTCTTTTTTGAAGCCGATCTTTTTACCGGAACGATCCAGAATGGGGATAGGCTCGCCTTCCGGGTTCCCTATGCCGACAGTGTAAATCTTTATTCCTTCTTGGCGCGCTTCTTCGGAAGCCTTAATCGCGCCACCCTCATGATCCTCGCCATCCGTCAAAAGAAGCAGAACCTTGTGCTTTTTCTCCTTCTGATCGAAGGCCTTAGTTGCCATCTCAATGGCAGCGGACAACGAAGTCCCTTGAGTGCTCACTGAGGCGTTATCCATCGCTCTTAGCAGAAATTCCGCCGCCGAGTAGTCCAACGTCAGAGGACACTGTATGAACGCCTCTCCGGCAAAAGCCACCAGCCCTATTTGGTCTCCTTTCAGACGGTCGATAATGCCCCGTATTTCCTGCTTGGCTTTTTCCAGTCGGTTCGGCTTCATATCCTGGGCCAGCATCGAATTAGAAACATCAAGCGCAACAACAATATCAATACCCTCTCGTTTCAGAAGCTCTAAGTGGGTGCCGAACTGCAAGCGCGCCGCAGCAACGGAAACAAAACCAAGGGCAAGCAGCAGCAGGATGATTTTGGTAGCCTGTCGGGTAAAGGAGATGTAAGGGGCATTCTTCATAATAAGCGGTAGATCACCGAAACGCCTCATCAGCTTTTTCTTGCGGGCCAATGCCCAGAAAACGAAAACGCCCAGTATCGCCACTCCCAACAGGATCAAAAAGTTAATCGGTTCAGCAAAACGCATACGTATCCTCAGACCTCTACGGCAGTTTCCTGAAGTAAGTGTTAGCCAGCACCATTTCCAGAACCAGCAGCAATAGGCCACTGTAAGTAAAGTACCCAAAGAGCTCGTGATACTGAATATGAGAGGCTATTTTGATCTCGGTCTTTTCCATTTTGTCTATTGTTGAGTATATCTCATCCAGCTCCTTGCCGGAACGAGCCCGGAAGTATTTACCGCCGGTTTTCTTGGCTATTTCTTTCAACGTTTCCTCGTCGATTCTTGTCGGTTGGTAGATATAGCGCTTACCGAATATCGGGTCCTGGTAGGGGAACATGGCGTTGCCCGGTTTGCCCACCCCAATAGTATAAATTTTGATATCAAAGGCCGCGGCCAGATTGGCGGCGGTGATAGGGTCGATCTCCCCGGCGTTATTGTCACCATCAGTGGCCAAAACCATTACCTTGGTTTTGGACTTTGACTCTCGAAGTCGATTCACACCGTTGGCAATCGCCATCCCAATGGCTGTTCCGTCCTCAACTGACCCAAAGTTAACCTGGTCGATAAATTTGAGCAGCACCCCGTAGTCAGTAGTGAGCGGGCACTGGGTATAGGCATAGCGAGCAAAAACAACCAGCCCAATGCGGTCGTTGACACGTCTATTGATAAACTTTTTGATTTCATCCTTAGCGACATAGAGGCGGTTGCGAGGCTTGAAATCTTCTGCCTGCATCGATGATGACACATCCAGCACCATCATGATGTCTATCCCCTTGGAAGTCACCTCTGTGTATTCGGTCCCGGAACGAGGGCGGGCAAAGGCTACCAGAAACAATGCTATGACTGCAACTCGCAAAGCCGTCAGTAAAAAACGAAAACTCTGGCGGTGGGAGCGGCTGGCCCGTTCTACGATTCTGACATCAGAGTATTTTATGGTGGCTGATGTGAATGTTTTCTTTCGGAGATGATAATAGGCTATGACTGCCAAAATAACAGCGCCCACGATAAATATGATCGCTGCTGGAATTGTGACCTTGATAAGGTCGAAAATGTTAAGACTGAAACCTGCGAATTGTATGTTCATCTTTTCACCCCCTCAAGGACATCAGGCACATTGTCCTTTTTACTTTGGGAACCCGCAGCATTGACTATGGCAGTTTGGCGTCGTTCCCAGTCGAGGCGAACCTGTTCGATCATTGAGTAGACAAAGTCAAAGTCAACCTCGGTGTGTTCTTTTTCCGGAACGAGCTTGGCGAACTTGACCAGGTCGCCATGCTGAAGAAATCGGCCCATGTTCTCATGCAAACCATCAGGCGCCGGCTGCTGTTGGAAATGAAAGAGGAACTCCTCAGTCGTCATATCCAAGACATTGATTTCATACATATGGCCCATGTATTCACGTGCAATTTCGGTCAGCTCAATGTAATAATGTTTGAATTGGCCATTAGCAAGGTAGCTTTGCCCCTTAAGCAGTGCCAGACGTTCAAAAGCGATTTCCCATGGTGGGCGTAAATCAAGCGACGCGGCAGCTCTTTTCCTCTTTCGCAATCTCAGCCAAATCAGGACACCGACTATAACCAGTGCCAGTAGTATTACTCCACCCCAGAAATAATAAGGAGTCAAGTTGCGCTTGAACTCATAGGGAGCTTTCAGCGGCCGGATATCAGCTGAGTCAGCACCGGCTGACAACAGCGACTTGACTTTGATTGGTACCGCTTCCGATAGCATGACTTTCCGGCTTGAATCTGGCATGGTAAACATTATCGGGATCGGAGGAATCAGATAGTCTCCCGTAGTGAAGGTACTCAAAACAAACTTGTTGGCGCTTTTTATCCGACCATCAGGAAGCTTCGATTTGATATCCGACTCGTAATCCTTGACATCAAAGGCGCCCAAGTTCGCGCCAAGTGGAGGTGGGACAAGCTCAATTGTAGAGTCATGAGTAATGGTCAGTTGATAGGTAATGAGGTCGCCGATATAGACCTCTGCCCGATCAACCGAGGTTTTGATCTCAATGCCCTTTAAGGATTTGACCGTGTCGGCCTTATTTTGCGCGGAGACTGGACCCGCTATGAACACGATGAGTGCCGTTATAGCCAACCAAAAGAGTACTGTAGGTTG
>CAZYRH010000213.1:0-3283 GCA_964650395.1 uncultured Ignavibacteriales bacterium | reverse complement strand
AGACATCACCGAGCGCAAGCGGGCTGAGAAGACGCTGAGAGAATCCGAAGAGAGGTATAAAGAGACTACCAAACTGCTCGAAACACTTTTTGATGCCATTCCCGACGTAATTGGACTCCAGGACAGACATCACGGAATAATCCGCTATAACGCCGCCGGATACAAATTCCTCAATATGACCCCTGAAGATGTCAGGGGCAAAAAGTGTTACGAATTGATTGGTAGAGATACTACGTGTGAGATATGCGCCACTACTGAGGTTTACCAAACGAAACTGCCTGCTCAAGTCGAGATGTATGTAGAAGAAATTGGCGTCTGGCTTGATGTGCGAGCCTACCCGATTATGGATGAATCAGGGAAGATCGTCACGGTGATTGAACATCTTCGTGACATTACCGAGCAGAAGCGGGCAGAGAAAGCGCTATGCCAGAGCCTCCAAAGAAATGAAGCGCTATTGAGAGCAATGCCTGACATGATGTTTGTCCTAACCAAAGATGGAATATACGTCGATTTTAAGTCTGAGCGAGAAGAAGATCTGGCTATCCCTAAAAGTGAGGTTATCGGGAAGAGTATTCGAGATGCTGGGTTCTCTGACGATGATGTCAAGCGAATTCTTGACCGTATCGAAAAGGTATTAACTACGAGAGAGCCACAATCATTAGAGTATGAATTGAAAACCCCCAAAGGCCGGGGTAAGTGGGAAGCCCGCATCGTAGCATTGAGTGGAGATAAGGTTCTGGCCGTGGTTCGTGAAATCACCGACCAGAAGCGGGCCGAGGAGGCGTTGCATGAATCCGAGGAAGAATACCGCGCCTTGATCGAGAATGTACAAGACGGCATCTTTGTCATCCAAAACACTAAAATACAATTTGTCAATGAAGCTTTTGCAAAATTAGTTGGCTACACAATTGATGAAGTCACCGGGATGGACTTCAGACAGCTTCTGGCACCTGAGGATCGTGATATGGTTGTGGACCGCTACCATCGGAGGCAGACAGGGGAAAATGTGCCAGAGGAATACGAGTTCAGCATGCTGCACAAAGACGGAAAGACTAGAGTATCCGTCAACATGCATGTCGGCCTTGTCAATTATCGCGGTACGACAGCATCCATGGGGACAGTAAAGGACATCACAGAACGCAAGCGGGCAGAGGAGACGCTGCAGGAGAGAGAAGAACGTTACCGCACGCTGTTCCAAACCGCCAACGATGCCATCTTCCTCATGGAAGGGGAACAATTTATCGATTGTAATGAGACGACTTTGAAGATGTTTGGTTGCACCCGGGAGCAGATTATCGGTCAGCCGCCCTACCGGTTTTCACCACCGCGCCAGTCCGATGGTCGGGACTCTAAAGAGAAAGCGACGGGAAAAATCACAGCAGCTCTGGAGGGGCAACCTCAGTTTTTTGAGTGGCAACACTGCCGGTGTGATGGAACCGTATTTGACGCAGAGGTAAGTCTGAATAGACTCGAATTGGCAGGGAGGTTTCATATTCTGGCCGCGGTACGGGACATCACCGAGCGCAAAAAGGCGGAACAGGAACTCAAAAAACTTTCCGTGGCTGTAGTCCAATCGGCAAATATGATTGTCATTACCGATCCCAGAGGGATTATCGAATACGTCAATCCGCAGTTCAGCCGCATAACCGGGTATAATCTAACCAAAGCCATTAGCAAACCGATCAGCATCCTCAAATCAGGCAAACACGACAAAGAGTTCTACAAAGACCTCTGGCAAACGATCACTTCTGGCAAGACCTGGACCGGTAACCTTCAGAACCGGCGAAAAAACGGAGACATCTACTGGGAACGTCAAACTATCACTCCGATATTTGACGAAAAAGGTCAGGTTTCCTACTTTTTGTCAATTGGCGATGACATCACCAGCGAAATCATCACGCAACAAAAGTTAGTCGAGGCGGACAAGATGTCAGCTGTTGGTATGCTGGCTGCAGGGGTTGCCCACGAGTTCAAAAATTACCTCACCGGCATCATCGGGAATGCCTCCTTTGCCCTGACCGACCTGGAGGAAGACGGAGGGGTGCAACTGGCTCATGAAACCCTGACAAAGATTATTGAGCTTGGTGAAAGGGCTAATGATGTAGCTATGTCGCTTTTGACCTACTCAAAAGCAGACCCTGAGGATTTCAATCGCGAGGATATCAGAAAGATCATCACCAAATCGATCAATCTGGTCGAAAAAGAGATGAAGAATCTCTCGATTGAGATTGTCACCTACTTCAGAGAGGTTCCCGAGGTAAAAGTCTCCACCAGCAAAATGCAACAGCTATTGTTAAACCTGCTCATCAACGCTCAGCACGCCATCAAATCCAACGGCGTCATCACCATTGCCCTGCTGGCTGAAGATGACCACCTGAAAATCAAAGTAGGTGATACCGGCTTTGGCATTCCTCCAAAGAATCTAAGTAAGATCTTTGATCCTTTCTTTTCGACAAAGGGCGTGTGGGGCAAGGATGAACTGGTCGGTACCGGCATGGGGCTGTCCATCTGTCGCAACATCGCCAGGGAGCATGGCGGAGACATGACGGTCGAGTCTATCGTTGGGATGGGAACGACTTTTACGCTGTCGCTCCCCTTGAGTCACAGCGAAGAAGTTGCTTGTCCTTCAGCTCAGAAGAAGTGCCAGGAGTACAACATATTGATCTTCACTCTGGATAAATCAATTGTCAGCTATTATTTCAAGCAAGCCTGTGAAACCAACGCCAGGATCATGCTGTTTGATGACATTACCAAGATTCCCGATAATCTTCCCCGAGTCGCCGATCTTGTGATTTGTGACGCTAAGTTCACCGGCAAGCTGGAACTTTATAAGATGGTCGAAACCTGCTTGAGTTCTCATATTCCCTATGTTATGGTAAATTGTGGAACGATGGAGTATCAGTTGTCTGATCTCTATGAGAGATCGGCGGCTAATTTTAAGCAGCTACCGGATTTTTCTCGGATCATCAGCAGCACCCTGACACACAAGCCCGCTGAAATCTCATCGTAATCGCTTGGGGTGTGCTGGACGGTATCATAGCCCCCCTGCTCGTAATCGGTGTCGAGACAACCCTTAAGTTTCTCAACGAATAAGCCGGCGCCGACAAAGTCGGAAACCTCTGACGAAAACTGTCAACTAACAAGGCTGCCCCATTAACTATGCTTCCCTAATTAAATGACGCGTAGTCGATTACAGGCTAAACTTCTTATCCGGCAGGCCGATAGATATTTCATACGAAGGGGTGCGTATACACCTTAGTAGGGGGCATTTTGCAACACCATC
>CAZYRH010000212.1:0-3304 GCA_964650395.1 uncultured Ignavibacteriales bacterium | reverse complement strand
ATGATACGAATCAGGGTTTGTCTATGTAGCATCTGGAAATCCAGTTTGGCCCACTGTTGAGCAAAGCCTGAGATTAAGTTGTAATGTCTCTCTCTGTTTTTGTTGATAGCAGTTAATAGACCATTTTACTTGATTTAGTATGATAATTTCTCCTCTGCCGAGACTTGATACTGACGCCGGTGAGATCCGCCGCAGGATTCTTCCTCACTGCCGTCTGAAGCCCGGTGACACCTGGCATGATCCGGTTGCAGGGCATGTTGTCGGCTGCGGGGATGCGACCGATGCTCGCTTTGTTCGACACATCATGAGAGAGAAGGAGGCTTGCCTCGCTGTGCAGGATCCGCCGTACAATCTTGTGATGTGTGAAAAGCGGTCGGTGGAGGAATTTATTGGCTGGTGCCGTAAGTGGGTCGACAACTGCTATGCCGTTCTTGCCAACGACAGCGCCCTTTATGTCTGGTTGGGCGCCGAACAAAACAACCATTTCCAGCCTTTCCCTCAGTTTATAACAATGATGGCTGGCACAAAATTCAAATCTGCTTCCCTGATTACTATGCGTAACCAGCGAGGTTACGGCACACAGAAAAACTGGATGGCGGTCAGGCAGGAGCTGTTGTATTACACCAAGGGAAAGCCCTCTTTTTCCGTACGGTATACCGATATTCCTAAAATCTTGCGTGGTTACTACAAGGAGGTTAATGGAATCATAGCTGAGAACCTCCAAAGGAGCAAGTCCAAAAACATACGTCCCGGAAATGTCTGGGTTGACATTCAGCAGGTGTTCTATCGAATGGAAGAGAATGTGAATGGTTGCTACGGCCAGAAGCCTCTTAAGGCCATAGAGCGGATCATCCTGGCTTCCTCAGATCAAGGCAATACCGTCACCGATTTTTTTGCTCATGCCGGAACGACTTTGCTTGCCTGTGAAAGAACAGGGCGGCGGTGTGTTACTTTTGACATCGATCCTGTCTTTGCTGAAATAACTATCAGGCGTTTAGAGCGGTTTCGTCGGACCGGCAAAATCGGTTGGCAGGCGGGTAATCCGTTTGAGAGGGAACTTACGGAGATTAACCAAGGCAAAGCTGACCTGTTTGTCGGGCAGCCTAACCAAATCGCACTAAGCAGAATATGAAAGAGATAACCGGAAAAGTTCTCAAGCTGGGTGATAGTATTGGTACTGCCCAGATACTTCCTGAGAAGTATTTGAGTGATGGCTCGATCAGCAAGATAGCTAAACATGTTCTGGAGGGCTACAGCGAGGGTTTCCCGGCGAAGATGCAGGAAGGCGGGGTGTTGGTGGCCGGTTTGCATTTCGGTTGGGGGCCAGCGACAGCACGGGCGGTGGCAGCTTTGAAGGCAGTGGGGATTCGGTGTGTGATTGCCAAGAGCTTTGGCAGAGCCTTCTTTCGTGGGGCAATAAACGAAGGTTTACCGGCGATTGCTGTGAATATCGTGGGTGAGGTGAGCGATGGTGATATAATTACTATCAATCTTGAACAGGGGGAAATAACGTACCCCGGCGGTGAAATGAGCTTTGCGCTCTACCCGGAGTTTGTGCTTAACATTGTCCGAAGCGGAGACTTAATCGCAGCAATCAAGAAAGAGCTGGGGAAGAAGTAGCGTGCCATCACAAACCTCCTTTTCTTGGCTCACCCAATACTCGCATACCAACTCAAGCAACAGCCAAGCTGATCAACCTCTTGCTGTTACTGTGCGGCTGTAAATTCCTGACGTTTGAAGCCGATAAGATTCTTAGTATTGCGAATATTACAATTTCACGTGCGATGTGAAACTTTTTTTTATCTCAACAATGAGGTGAACAGATGCCCAGCAGCCACTTTCTTCAAATAAATGAAATTGTGCAATTGATATATCTGTTGAAGCCCAGAACTGTTCTCGATGTTGGGGTTGGGTTCGGCAAGTACGGTCTGCTTGCAAGGGAATACTTGGAACTGTGGGACGGCAGAGGGAAATACAACCAGTGGTCACGCAGAATTGACGGCATCGAAGTATTCGAAGGGTATCTAACCCCGCTGCATGACTACCTTTACGATAATATCTATATCGGCAATGCGCTCGACATTATCCCCGACTTGGATGTCACCTACGACCTTATCCTCGTCATTGATGTCCTTGAGCACTTTACTCACGATGAAGGCGTTAGGCTGTTGGAAGCATGTCAGCGGAAAAGCAGAAACTTTCTGGTGTCGACGCCCAAAGATATCGGCACGCAGGAAGAGGCTTTCGACAATCCATACGAGAGACACAAGTCTCAGTGGCAAAAGGGGCACTTTGATAAATTTGAAAAAAACTTCTTTGTTCCCAATTTAAAATCATACATCTACTTAATCGGCGAGGATGCACCCAAATTCACAGGGGCTGTGGTTAACCACAGTCAAGGCGTGCCCCGATAGAAGGCGGCAGGTTAATAGGTATCCTCATTCCCTTCTTGTTATCACTTCAGATGTTGTAATCTAATTTCTCCTTCAGCAAGCTTGGCATAACTGAAGTGATCGATAAAATCGCCAGTGTTGATATAGATGCCATTGGTGAGCTGCTTTATCACCGGGATATGGAGGTGGCCAATGGCTACGATGTCAAATCCTGAGGCGAGCTTTTGCTCGGCGTAAGCCTTGTAGTCAGCCGCAAAGCTCTGGTCGCGGCGCGAGGTGTACTGGCGCGATGAGCCGGACACCTTTTTGGCTAGCGGCATAGCCCAGTCCGGTGGAAGTTTTCGGTACAGCCAGACATTGAAGCGATTGCGGAGTATGCGTTTTAGCAGGCGGTACCCCCGGTCGGCTGATGCGAGACCATCGCCATGAATGAGATGTAATCTCTTACCGTCGTATTCAAAGTCGAAAAAATCCCGATGCACGGTTATGCTCATCTGGTTGCTAAAGAAATCGCCCATCCAGAAATCATGGTTGCCGCTTACATAGTCGATGGCGATGCCGCGTTCAATCAAGTCGGTCAGCATAAAAAGCACCTTATGGTGCTCTTTGGGGATAGCGTGCCGGTATTCAAACCAGAAATCAAACAGGTCGCCTAAAATCACCAACCGGTCGCCGTCAGCTTTGACCTTCTCAAACAGGGAAGCAATTTTGACGACTTTCTCAGCTTCCTTGTCGGCTGCATCGGCTCCAAGATGGGCATCAGAGAAAATGTACAGGGCCATGCAGTCAATATAGGGAACGGTTCAACAATCTAAAAAGGCGTATTTCATGTTCTGTCAGATCATTTGCCAAGGGCGAATTTTGGCGGGCAATGCCTGACAGAACACAAAACCCATCCCAAGGGGTGGACC
>CAZYRH010000211.1:0-3353 GCA_964650395.1 uncultured Ignavibacteriales bacterium | reverse complement strand
CAATTCCCTTTTCGCTGAAGGAGGCCGTGAGCTTATCAGTCTTGTCTGGCGTTGCACTGACGATAATCCGCGATTGAGCCTCACCAAAAAGAAGGCAGTCAGTACGTATGGAATCATGCAGAACGATTTGAGCCCCAAATTGATGCTCCCGATTGGATATACAGCACTCGGCCAAGGCAACTGCCAGGCCGCCCTCAGAGCAGTCGTGCGCTGATTTGACCATACCGGATTGAATTGCTTGAAGTAGGGCATCCTGCAATTGCTTCTCCAATTCCAAATCCAGGGGAGGGACTGTTCCTTTGGCTTGGTTAAAGATCGTGTGCAGGTATTCGGAAGCGCCAAGGTGCTCTTTGTTCTCGCCCAAAAGCAAGACCACATCGCCGTCATCTTTGAACCATTGCGTGGTGATATGGTTAACATTTTCGACCAGCCCCACCATGCCGATCGTCGGCGTAGGGAAGACTGCCCGCTCTGGATCTTCATTGTAAAAAGAGACATTTCCGCCGGTGACAGGGGTGTTGAAGACCCGGCAGGCCTCGCCCATTCCCGCGACAGCTTCGGCAAAGCTGTAGAATATCTCCGGCTTGTATGGGTTGCCGAAATTCAGGCAGTTGGTGACGGCCAGGGGGCGTCCGCCGGAGCAGACAATATTGCGCGCCGCCTCGGCCACGGCGCTCTGCGCTCCGAGACGGGGATTGATATAGCAATAGCGACCATTGCAGTCAGTCGTCATTGCCAGCGCTTTGTTCGTTCTTCGGATGCGCAGGATGGCGGCATCCGAACCCGGTCCGACGGCCGTATTAGTACGCACCATCGAATCATATTGATCAAACACCCACCCCTTATGACAGATATTCGGGGCTGCCAGCATCTTTAACAGGATATCATTCCAATCTTGATCGAGCGGATAGTCATCCAGATCAAACTTGACTATTTCGTCCATGTAGGCTGGCCGCTTTGTCTGGCGATGGTACACCGGCGTGCCGCCGCCAAGGACTAGGGCACGGGATGGAATGTCAGAAACGATTTCGCCGTTCAGTTTGACTGTCATCAGGTCGTCGGCGGTGATGTGACCAACGATAGTGGAATCAAGTCCCCACTTATCGAATACCTCTTGGACCTCTCGCTCCTTTCCCTTCTTGACACACACCAGCATCCTTTCCTGCGACTCGGAAAGTAGAATCTCATATGGCGTCATGCCCGGTTCCCGCACCGGCACTTTGTCGATGTGTATTTCAATTCCCGAGTTCCCCTTGGCTGACATCTCAGATGAAGAGCAGGTGATGCCCGCCGCGCCCATGTCCTGGATGCCGACAATAAGGTCTTTTTTGATTATCTCGAGAGTCGCCTCCATGAGGAGCTTTTCCGTGAACGGGTCGCCGATCTGGACCGAGGGGCGCCTTTCTTCCGATTTTTCACTGAGCTCTTCCGAGGCGAAAGTAGCGCCGTGGATGCCGTCCCGGCCGGTTTTGGAGCCGACGATCATAACCGGATTGCCCATCCCTTTAGCCACTGCTGATACAATTCTATCTGTCTTGACGATTCCCACCGCCATGGCATTGATTAGCGGGTTGCCGGTGTAGGCTTCATCAAAATAGACTTCCCCGGCCACCGTGGGTACTCCGAATGAGTTGCCGTAGTCACCGATGCCACGCACCACACCATCGACAAGGTAACGTACGCGGGGGTTGTCGGGTGAGCCGAAACGTAGTGAATTCAGGCAGGCTATGGGACGGGCGCCCATGGTAAAGATGTCGCGCAGGATGCCGCCCACGCCGGTGGCTGCCCCTTGGTACGGCTCAACTGCTGAGGGATGGTTGTGCGATTCGATTTTGAATACCACTGCAAGTCCATCGCCAATGTCCACGGCGCCGGCGTTTTCCTCGCCCGCTTTGGCCAGCAGATTTTCCCCTTCACATGGCAGTGTCTTCAAAAGTGCGATCGAATTCTTGTATGAGCAGTGCTCTGACCACATTACGGAGAAAACGCCCAGCTCAGTGTAGTTGAGGCTCCGACCGAGGATTTCTTTGATTCGTTCGTACTCCTCGCTGCTGAGACCGTGCGCTTTGATCATCTCAGGTGTGACATAGGGCTGTTTATATCTCGTCTGCACGACACCTCCTTCATGTTTTGAATGCGGAATATAGCGGTTGCGGCGGGTGAGGTCAACGAGTCTTGTGGAGGCAGTTGGAATGTCAATAAGATTATTCCTTTGAGTTTGGTTGGTATTTACGGCTGATAAAAGAACAAGAATAAACCCGCCGGCCCAGCAGCCGGCGGGTTTATTTTCAAAAGGAAGGTTGGTTACTGATGAGTGGGGGCTGAACCGCCACGGAACAGATAATTGACCAAGTAGGTCAAATCTGCCACATTCGGCATATCGCCCGAACCGTTCACATCAGCCAGCTCTATAACTTCCGGAGCCGGACCACCTCTGAAGAGATAGTTAACCAGGTAGGTCAAGTCGGCTACATTGACCTGCCCGTCAAGGTTTAGATCACCGGAGGTATGGCCAACCATGGTCACTTGACCGTTGAACTCACTAGGTGTGCCATCGAGATCATAGTAAACGTCAAAGAAGGAATCGATATCATCAAAGACGAGACCATCTTCCTCCTCGCATACGATGTAATCCACAACGGCAAATGTGATCTTCAGGACATCGCCTGTCAACTCGCCATAGCCGCCAGTGATAACCACAGTTTCTGAGACTGGAACAACACAGGTGCCAACCTGCAGTGTAACAATGCTCACGTCGTTGGCATCACCGCCAATAGCATCACCGCTGAGGTAGATGTAGCCGTTCATCGGATCAATAGAGAGCTTGTAAAGCACCAGCACCGGATCCGGCTCAAACAGGTAGGTGGGCGGTACCACACCGCTGACATTGATGGTGTAGTCCTCAACCTCACCGTAGGAGGTAGCGCCGCACGGGTCCATGTCCTCAGGCAAACCGGAGTAGCTGAGGCGGATTCTCATGCGAGTCTCACCAGGCACAGCATCCATCGGCGGCGTGACCGTACCAAGGTACGGGCCATAACCGGTCTCGGGATCCAGAGGAATGCGCTCACCGTCATCATAGAAGTCCAGATCCTGGTTCCAGTCGACCCAGACAGCGCCGTCATCAGAGCTGTATCCACCAGCAGTAGTGATCGTAATCGGATACCCGGTGCCCAGAGCCATCTCCGTGGACAGGGCAGTGAAGTCACCGTAGCCCTCACAGGCGGAACTATTGTCGATAGTGCCGACCTCCACTCGCTCGATGTACTCGTCGCAGCCACCGCTGGCAGCGCAGTACGTCGGTACAGCGGGTTCGCAGCTTACAGCGCACCAATAGTCATTATTGTCATCGC
>CAZYRH010000210.1:0-3355 GCA_964650395.1 uncultured Ignavibacteriales bacterium | reverse complement strand
GACCAATCTCAAGCTGCAGTGCCCCCCTTGCAAGATCACGGAATAGTTATCGCCCCGACAATCCGCTGCAACACCTTGGCAGCAACCCAAGAACGGGCTGGCTCGCTCGTGGATTGTCTGATGTGAAGACATACCCGGTATTTGTGTCCTCCATGACTCACAGGCAACTGCGCAACTGCAAAAACCTCATTCCTTTATCGGTCTATTCGTTAATTACTTTACTTAGGAGTGTGTCGGGGTACCCTGTTTGGATTTCGGATTTATGCGGTTGCGATTTGGAATGTCAGCAGAATACCGACTCGGCTTTCTTCAGTAATTGTGCCACCTCTGCTTCTAACTCCACAACCTCACTCTCCATACGAGAGTAACTCATCGCTTTACGATTCGAAGCATTAGCCCGAATCTTGGTACCATCCAGTGCTACATGACCCAGCTTCTCACTCTTTTGTAGCTTGCAATAATATTGAATTCAAACCTCACAAAAGTTTTCTAAGAGTGAGGTCGAGGCCGCTTTATGCTACCAAAGATAGAACCTCCGATGTGAACGGAGGCTTTCTTGTGATGTGCAGAATGAATGAGCTCAGGTTATACTTCCAAAGCGGGCTGCCCGGCCTCTTTAGGATTTCCCATGTCAAGCATCAAGCAAATGACACCGGCTAGTCCCCTGTAAAGGCTCAGCCGAACGTTCTTATCCATCAAGCCATTAACCGCCGAATCGGCATAGTTAATAGCGTGGTTTAGCCAGGGGCAGTCAGGGTCGATTCGATTCAAGGAAAGAAAAGCATAACTGATACCTGCAGCACCGCAGCAAAGGTGGCCGACAGCTCGCTCAGAACGATGTATGACATATTCACTGGCTGCCTTGGCGGTCTCGAGAAAGAGAGTATCTTTATAGAAACTGTAAGCAAGACTCCAGAGAAGGATGAGACCAGGAGCACCATTGCACCAACTGTTCATGTAACTTTCCTCGTCTCTTTCATCAATAGGCCAGCTAATACCATAATCGCGTTTTCTGCCAGATTGGGCGTACTCCCTAAGACCCGCAAGAATCCATTCCGGTAGAGAGTAGCCGGTTTCTTTGGCCCACAGAAGAAGGGCATAATAATTCCCAGCCCGTCCGTGGGCTAATCCCAACAGAGGATTATTCTTCCAAGGAGTAACTCCGTTGGACGCCTTGGCCGTGCTCAGCAAGTCTTCTGCCAAAGAATCACCGTGTTTCTTAAAACGCTCGTCTCCAGTTTCGCTCAATAGCAGCGTACAGCTGACCAGGTTGCCGGCAATCCCCTGGAAAAATTCCTGCACGGCCAACCTTCGGCTTTCTGGAGCAGTGAAGGTTTTCAAAGCCCGCTTGAAAAGAAGAGGATCATACTCTGAATTGGCAATCAATGCCTGAACAAACGATACTCCCCTATTACCCAAGAAGAACGAATCTTTGATCTGGAATTCGACAGTCTCGTCTGGCTTTTCGGGAAGGGCAACAATACGATCATCATCAGGTGCGGCTGCCACATGGTCTATCCAGAATCGGGCATGGTGAAGCCATTCAGGTTCGTCCAGGCAACATGCCGCTTTCCAAAAAGTATATGCAATCCCCGCCCCTCCGGCATACAAAGAGCGGTAGGGTGGAACATGAATGATGCACATATTCTTGTAGGAATACGCCGCAAGTTCCTGAAGGCCCTGCATTGCCTTGGAAATCCATTTTGAACTCGTCACGGATTATTGTTTCCTTTCTCAGTCGGCGCCCTGGATTTTTCCCCCACCAATGGGTTTGAGCCTGTGGGTGTGGGAATCGATACGCTTCTCAGTACCTGAAGAAACTCTGTCATAGATGCGAAACGGTCCTCCGCATTTTTCGACATTGCCTGATAAAGGACTCTTTCCAACTCCGGCCAGGGAGTACGTTTGCATTCTTCAAAGCTCAAGGGGGGATCATTCAAGATGCTTTTCATGTAGTCTTCCCGGTAAAATTTCTGCTTATAGGGAAATCGGTTGGTGAAAAGTGCAAAGAGTATAACCGCACAGGAATATATCTCTCCGGCGACGCTACCCCAAAGCCCCTCTTTCCTTTCAAATACCTGGCGCACATATTCAGGCGGCATATAAAACGTGATTCCACCTTCGGAGTACTTCGACTCTTCGTTATTTTTAATCTTGATGGGTCGCGACAAACCAAAATCGATCAAGCAGACGTGGTCTTCTTTAGTGAGAAAATTACCCGCATGTACGTCTCCGTGAAGGTAACTAACCGCATGAACTGCTCTTAAAGCCTCCACACATTGAAGGGACAGATTCATCAATTTCCTATCATCCGGTGTATCTGTCGAGTCATATGCGTACTTATGAACAGAAGGTCCCTCTACCCAATCAAGAATTCCATAGGTACGTCCCTGATGAGTGCCGTGTTCCCAAAGTTTTACAATATTGGGATGGTCGATATTGCGTATGATCTTGAACTCGTGCTGTAAACGCCAGGCGATATGCTCCTTCATTTCTTTGTTGGGGAATTTCTCCTGGGTAATTTTGAGCGCTCTCAGCTCGCCGGTGCGGATATGCTCAACCTGATAGATTTCAGAGTCCACTATGCAATGTATATTCTTCTTGATCGTATAGCTACGCCATCGGTCACCTTCCTGAAAACTAGGTTTAACCGACTCTGCCGAAGTGATCTCTTCATTACTCCCGTCGACAAGGAAGTTGCTGTAGACCAAAGTCTTTACCAGTTTCCGCAGGTTAGCATTGAGTTCTTCTCGCTTAAGGTTCCGTAACTTCACAAAATGGTCTAAAACATCACCATAGGTGGATCCTTTTTCTCCAAAAGCTCTTAATACATCAACAACATCTTTATTGACAATTTTCGGGAAAGCGCGAACTTTCTTTCGCTGGATACCAAAGTGGCCTTCAGGTAGTTTACCCCCCGAGAGAATTTCCTTCAATGATTCTTCCGGTAACTCTTCAACGGGAGTAATGACTACATCTTTTGCCAAACGCCAGATACGGTTTTTCCCGGATTCTTCGTTGTTGGCCTTTGAAGTATCGTTAGGATTGCCCATCGTCTTGTTCTTCTAAGTGGAACTCAATGCTCCAATCGTCGCTTGAGGGACACCAGTTAGCACTGTCAATACCTACCATGCGCATGTAGGTATGAATGTATTCCAGGGGATCCTTTGCTCCGGTTCGTTGGGCACCCTGTATGGCAAGAGCAAGCTTCTTTGTAATATAAGTTCGCCAGCTATCAACATCACCGATTTTCTTCGAAGGATCAACGCCCATGCAAACCAAGGGATTTTTCGGTAGTGGGTCAGGGTAATATCTTTAGAAGTGTGTAAAAGGCAGAAGGTGTATCCTTTGGTTT
>CAZYRH010000209.1:0-3360 GCA_964650395.1 uncultured Ignavibacteriales bacterium | reverse complement strand
AATCTGGGGGATGTCGCTGCAATCTAACGGAGCATAGATATTTGGCACCTGGGTAGTTCCGCCGTGAACGAGGTTGAGAGACACCGTGACCTCAGAATAAGACGAATCACCTACTGTGAACGGCGGAACTGTCAGCCAGACGTTGGATGGCGCCCAGGGCACATTTTCCGTCGGCATAAAGGTGAACTCACCGTCCTGATTAGTAAAGGTACGATATGTATAGGGAACGATATCCCAGCCGTATTCAAGAATGACCTCAATCCCGGCCACTGGTGACACAAGATCAGAGGAATCTCCGGCTACTTTCACATCTTCGCTTTCCTTCTTGGGAGCAGGGAGAGCGGTGTAAAGCTTACCGGTAACTTGCGAATTCAGCGAGAAAAGCATCGCATTCAATTCTCTGCTGTATGGAATATCGCCAGAATGTACATCGGGGTCCCTGCCTCGCAGAGAATCTAAAGTGGGAATCAGCGCGGTAGTTCTGCAAACACAATATCCATTCACCGAAAAGGTGAATTCATACTCGCCCGAACCGAGCACGTCGTCGGTCACGAAGTAACCGAGTGAGTCGGTAGTGACAGTACGCGTCTCTCCATTGCTGACCCAACTCACCAACACATTCGGCAGAGGGGTATTGTCGAATCCATCGGACGCCACCCCGTGGACAGAACCGATAACTTTGTCCTCGTCCGCTATCGGGTTGTTGACGGTTTCTTCATCGCAGCCGAGGAAGTAGACGCCGATGATGCCGCTCATGATTAATGCGAGCAGCAACAGGAACTTTGAGTTTCGCTTCATGCTTGAACTCCTTGATTATTGTTAGTTACCACTATTTGTCTCATTTCAACTGGTTCGCATTTAGCTCGTTGTGGAGCTTCCCTCAAAAGATTAGTGAATGACTCTATGGGCATTGTCCTCCTACACTTTTTAGATTTCCTTATCACTTCACCAAAAGTCAATTCTATATATTTACTTTCAGTTTTTTTGTCGGCAGCTCGGCAGCTTTGTCTAATCCCTTATACCATAACCTATTCTAAAAGCTACCTGACTCCCAATTGGAGCGCAACATAAACTCTGTACAATAGTGTGTCAATTAAAAAAACAGTAATCAAAAACTTTATTTTCGGGTCATAGGCCGCCTCCCGAGCTGCGGTAGTATTACCTTCATCAGAGCGTGCTATCAACACATCCTACCTTTTTCACAATGACACCAGACTATAACAACGTTCAATTTCCAAATCAAGAAAAAAACAGTATTTTCTGTTTCGTAACCAACTACCGAACTGGAATTACCATAGATGGCAATTTTACTTCTTATACTTTACAAGTCAAGAATAAATTATTAAAGTTGTAGCTATATTTCGTACTAAAAAAACGAAGGAGGATCGTATGGACCCGCGCGTACAGAAACTGGCCAAGGTGTTGACACACTACTCATTGAAGCTTAAAAAGGGACAGCTTTTCAAAATTGAAGGCGAGTTTGTCACTCTACCATTAATAAAGGCGGTCTATGAAGAAGCAATAAACATCGGCGCCCACCCCTATACCAGCATCCACCTGCCGGACATTGGGGAAACATTTCTCAAACATGGTTCTGACGCCCAGCTCAAGCATATCTCGCCTATTGTCAGGTATGAGATCGATAAGATGGATGCGCGGCTGGTGATCCTCGGAAGTGAGAATACCCGCTATCTGAGCGGGGTCGAACCGAAAAGACAAGCTCTGCAGCGCCGGGCCATGCGGCCGCTGGTCGACCGCTGGTTCAAACGGATTGCCGACAAGTCAATTTCCTGGTGCGTGACGCTGTTTCCCACGGCTGCCGAAGCTCAGGAAACGGATATGTCTTTGTCTGACTATGAAGATTTCGTTTACCGCGCCGGACACATCCATGCGGCTGATCCGGTTAAACACTGGCATAAGGTAGCCAAAGAACAAAACCGGCTGGCGAAGATTCTCAATAGGTTCGATCGAATTCATATCCGCTCTGCCGACACCGATTTGAAGCTGCGGGTCAAAGGCCGCAAGTGGATCAATTGCGCCGGCACGGAAAACTTCCCTGACGGCGAGATTTTTACCAGCCCGATGGAGAACTCGGCGGAAGGCTTCATCCACTATAGCTTCCCTGTAGTGTACATGGGCCGGGAAGTCGAGGACGTTCGTCTTGAGTTCAAAAAAGGAAAAGTGGTAAAAGAAACGGCCGGGAAAAACCAGCCGTACCTCACAAGTATGCTCAACATTGACCAAGGCGCTCGCTACCTGGGAGAGTTTGCCATCGGCACTAATAACGAAATTAAACGCTTCTCTAAAAATATCCTGTTTGATGAGAAGATCGGGGGCACCTGCCACCTGGCGGCAGGAGCTTCCCTTCCTGAGGCGGGAGGCAAGAACAAAAGCTCGCTTCATTGGGATATGGTGTGTGACCTGAAAACCGACAGCGAGATTGTTGCGGACGGCAAAGTAATCTACCGCAACGGGAAGTTCACCATTTAGCGTTGAGATGTTCAGATGTTGCTTAAGGTCTTGCTTTTTGCCCCGCCGGGCGTGTAACCCAACGCATTCAGAGCCTGGAGGTCACACTCTGGGCAAGCAAAAAGCAAGACCTACAGAAACAACACAGTCATAATGCGACTTACTTATCACCTCCAAGAATAATTGGCAGGCTGCCGGCTTCATTGCCGATAATAACTACTTTTGTGTTAGGGGACTCAGCGATCTTCAGAGTCGCTTCGATCCCTTTCCACTTAAGCAGAGAAGGCGTTATGCCGGCGCTGACGATCTTTTGAAAATCAGAAATCCCCTTCGCTTCGATACGCTTTCTTTCCGCTTCCCGTTTCTCCTTCTCGATGATAAACTGCATGCGCTGGGCCTCCTGGTCCATGGTCAGCTTGAGATTAATAGCCTTCGATATTTCAGGCGGAATCAGTACATCACGAATGAGGACGTTTTCGATGTTGATGAACTTGTCAGCCATTGCGGCTCGAAGAGCTTCGACTACCTCGCCTGCTATCTGCTCACGTTTGGTGGAATAGATTTCTTCCGGTTTGTAGCGGCCTGCAATCGTGCGGGCGACTTCGCGAATCGTGGGAGCAATGGCAACGCTATAGTAGTTGCGCCCGATAGTAACCTGCAAGGAATCAAGCTTCGGGGCCAATGGCCGGTACAGGATGGAAACTTCCAACTTGATCGTCGCGCCGTCAGAGGAAAGGACCGTCAGGGCTTCTTTTTGTTCCTGAAGCTGGACTTTGTAGACGAACATAGTGTTCCAGGGAAGGTGCCAGCTGAATCCCTCCCGGTAAATCTTGCCGAATTCGGTCCCGTCTCCGAACTTGTAGTAAAAGACCCCCCGATGCCCCGATGGTA
>CAZYRH010000208.1:0-3382 GCA_964650395.1 uncultured Ignavibacteriales bacterium | reverse complement strand
AAAACAACATGCTTAGAAAACTGTCCACCAAAACAGGGCAAGATCAGTTCCGAATCCGCCAGAAGAGGATGAGAAACCAGACAAGAGATTACGCACCTACGACCCGTTTCAATTGCAGGGATTTCGACCTACTAATGCTAATCCCATAATGCTGGGCATTATGCTGGCTACAAGCTTTGCAATAGTGGCCTATCCTGCCGAGCTGTGGCTGACTCCCAAGGCTTTCCTGCTCAAGCTCTTCGCTCTTAACCTGATCTTCATGGTTTATGGAATAGTCGTCAGTCGTCTCAAAAAGCACATCGGCTTTAACGTCATCTTCATAGCTGCCCTCTGGCTGCCGCTTGAATACGCCCTGAGCCACTATGCCGGCCTTGAAAACCTCTTCATACTTTCGCCAGATAAAACCGGCTTGCCGGTGGTGCTCAGAATCGAGTCGCTGTTCGGCCTGCTGATGATCTCGTTCATCATCGTGCTCATCAACTCACTGATTCTGTTGATCTTAAAGCATGTCGTTCAGGCCTTATTATCGCATGCGGCTCTCTCGTTAAAGGACGATAAAAGACAATATCCTCCCTTCAAAGAAATAATCCTTGAAAGATGTTGGTCCTTATTCCCTGACGTCCGCGCCCCGCCGGTGGCCAGCTTTTGATATTCCTTCGCGTAGCTGCGGGGCTTGTCTCGGCCGATAGTGATCGACCGTTGATGGGGCGACACAAGGCCGGCCCCTACACGAAGATTCAGTAGGTCAAAAGCCCGCCTTGGCGAGTGCTTTTGACATGTTCCAAAACCTTAAGAAATTGATTTACAAGGAGTAAATTAAAATGCGAAAAATGATTGTAATTCTATTTGCCGGCGTTCTGTTGTTGCTGATATGCAATGGAGCCTGGGCACAAGAACAGCAAGGTGAAGTTGAGAAACAACTCTATCACACCGTTGAGTATAGCGATGCACCAGACGACAAGACTACTCCCGGTTCTCACAATGGTAATGATCCGTGTCAAGTTATACTTACTACTGTAAAGGATATAGCCGGCGGTATAAAGCCTATGGACGGACAATTAGACTACGACCCCGCTATCGAGACAGGTATAGATCATCCCCAGGTTGATGCCTTGGCTAACAGCGGAGATCTCTACTTTTGGGCGGTGACAGAGGATTTGGTACACCTCTTTGTGTCGTTCAAAGGTGACCCCTTAGATACTGTTGTGTGGATAGAGGGGAAGGACGCTGGTGGTGGGCATCGGGGGTACTGGCATAAGAACGACCTTAGTAATGTAGGAACGGATGACCCTGATCCCAATTTCGCTGACTTGGACGCGCTGGAGACTTACGGACCGCCCGGTTATTGTGATGCTAACATGTGCTCGTTCGTAGATGACGCGGTAACTGACACTTCTGTTTGGAAATATAATAATGCCCTTACTCCTCCTTACCAGGGTTGGGTTTCTCATAGCGACATATGTGACGCAGTAAATGCGCTTGGTCCTTATGTGGATCCAGCTTATATTGAGCTCGACGCACTAATGGTATCTATGCAGGCGAATAAGATCATTTTCAGTATCGTTGCAGCCCCACCGGGGTGGCATGGTGGCGAGCTTATTGAGATGAATGTTAACAATCCTTCTGGTGCTTCGTGGTTGTTTCACGGCGATCACGATTGGGATCACAACTTCCACCCTGGCACAGAGTTTGATGTAGGGACTGACGATATTGACGCCATTGAGGCCTGGAACGGTGCGTTTATACCGTTGAAAGTCCCTGCTCTCACCAACTGGGGCATGCTCATCCTGTTGGTACTGCTGGTGCTGTCCGGCGTTTATGTCATCTACCACCGGCGGAAGGGGGTAGTACGAACGTAGACAATTACGCGCCCGGCGGATATCCACATCCGCCGTGTGAAAACACATGAGGCGGCAGATGAGGACATCTGCCGCCCACGAAATCACTTTCAAAAGGAAAGGAAATAGAAGTGCGACATTTGATGACATTGGTAACAATAGCCGTCTTTTTTGTTGTGGCGTTACACGGTTCTGGCAACGCACAGACACGAGACGAATATCCGCTGGAAGCGGGCGAGACAGCCTTCCAGGGGCCACCGGTAGACTCATGTGGGGTCGACGGGGCTGAGAGGGGCATTGCATGGAGCTATGGCGTGTCGCCCAGTGCGACACCTGGCGTTTTCGAAGTCCATTACGGGCAGTTCGTGGCCTTACGCTTCGCTACTACCGAAGCCTGGCACGGAGCGACGGATGGACCAATTACGAAGCCAAACGAGTTTTACGCAACCCAACAGGGTGGCTCGCTGTACCTAATTAACCCTAACACCGCGACGATCACAGCAGTCGGGAACTACGGCGGCCCGACGATTAGGGAATTAGGATTCAAAGAGGTCAACGAAGTTCTCTATGGCACGGACTACGACAAGCTGTTCGTCATTAACCAGGTGACGGGCGTGGCCACGCTGATAGGAGATATGATGGTGGGGGGCGTTACAGACGTGGACCTGTTTTGGGCAATGGACTATTACACCCCAACCAACAAGCTACTTGCCATTAGCCAGCAGACCAACAAGCTGTACGAAGTTGACGTGACGAACGCAAACCTCACCGAAGTAGGACCTACCAACGCCGATAGGCTTACTGACATCTGGTACAACTGGCATACCGGTAACATTTACGCTGTTAGCAACGGAGAGGCGGGTAACAAACACTACATTATCAATCCAAACACGGGTAACGCGACCCCGATCCCCCCAGGCGGTGCGGAGTTCTGTTGCAATTTGTTGGGGCTTGGAGACGTCAGATACCAAGCTATCCCTGCTCTCACCAACTGGGGTATGCTCATCCTGCTGGTGCTGCTGATACTGTCCGGCATTATTGTCATTCGGCATCGTCGGCGGGGGGTAGTGCGAGCGTAGTAATGTAAGTCAAAAGCCCGCCTTGGCGGTAGCTTTTGACATTTACGCAAGCGGCGGACGAGGACGTCCGCCGAGCACGTCTGCGAAGAGGGTCAAGCCCCTGTAGGCTTGGCCTTCTTATTTTGAATTGAACTCCGGCGGATAAGGAAAGGCTGCTTCAAAAGTCTACTGGCAATCTCTTGTAACAGCATTAGTTGCACGGGTAAGATCGCCACGCTCCCCGCCACAGGCGGAAAGAAACCCGACATATCCCGAAGGAATGTACTGTACGACCGGTTACATAGGTTACACTTTAGACCGGGCACATGGGTAACACTTTTTTGGGTTTTTGCTCTTTTTTCTCTTCATTATTAGTTTGTCTTCTTCTTCGTGGCAAATGGATCAGCCAGGTTACAAATCGAAGATAAGTCTGGACAGCGTTTCGTACCTATCGCTTGAGAAGAAGAAAGTACGAGAAGCAACGGC
>CAZYRH010000207.1:0-3393 GCA_964650395.1 uncultured Ignavibacteriales bacterium | reverse complement strand
GTGAAGATCGATCCCAACATAAGTATTACTCTTAACCATGGTCGAGTTCCTTTCTTCTTTTGGCTCTTAGTCACACCAAATGATAAACAGGATCTCGACCTTTTCATAAGCTCAGGATGACGATCTTCGCTGCTTTGGCCAACCTGCTTTTGAGACAACCTCTGGACATCTGCCACCCACATTGCAGACCAGCGTCAACCTGGCTTTGACATTCCAAATTTCTCTAGGTACTTTGCGTTGTGAAAGGTTGGCAACATCACGGTTTCTGAAATTGACAGGATATGTTGTTGTGCTTACTACTATACGTGTCACCCTAACAGTATTTCTCGTGGTTGTAGTTCCGCTACTAACATTTGGGTATGATTTATTCGAAGGAACTGCTCTCTACTCCTGGCTATTTAGTCTTTACGGCGTTGAGTCAGCTGTTTCAGAGAAATTGACTACACAGTTCGGTGATCCGAAAAGACTGGTGATAGATCGCAATCGCGATAAAAAGGAGTTCATGGACCTTTGGGAACTGATCCGAACTTATTCGAACGCTAAAATACCTGATGATATCCCTCAAATAATCAGTCGCGTTGCTATTGAGAATGGCACTTACGTGACCATTCCAAGACATGGCAAAGTTGTTCTAATTCCGAACAGTGTACCAGTTCTGGCATTCTACTGTAGTTGGATGGAAGTTCAAAGGGGAGATTGTCGTGGAGATGATGCCATTCTGGTTGGAACGATAGGTGACATAAAGGAATGGACACAGTTGAAGCGCAAAAACCTCAGATTAATATTCAATTTAATTATCACGATTATATCTGTGTCCTTTGGATTTCTAGTCCAGTTTTTGTTTCCGAAAGAGAGGAAAAAGGTATTGATTCAGACTTTCAATTCAGACTGGTAACTATTTGAGTTGAGACTGAGAGTCCCTGTACTCAATCCATTCCTTAATGTTTTTAGAATCAAGATGGTAGGATTCCTTCGATCCTACTTTACACAAACGTAACACCTGAAAAAGGCAGGAGCCCGGTCGCTCCTGCCTTATTTGTCTGGCTTTAGTCTGCCGTCTGCTACTTCAGCAGCGTCATCTTCTTAGAAACAACATAGTCGCCAGCGGTCAGACGATAGAAATAAATTCCGGAGGCGACTCTGTCGCCGGCGTAAGAGGTGGCATCCCACTCAATTGCATGTTCCCCGGCGCCGCGCACCTCGTCAATAAGAGTCCGAACCTTCTGGCCTTGCACGTTATAGATCTCAAGTGTCACGTGCTGGGCTGACGGCAAGCTGAAACTGATCATAGTGGTTGGGTTGAAGGGGTTGGGGTAGTTCTGTTCGAGGGCGAATCCGGCCGGGAGATTTTCATCGGCTGATTCCTTGGCGGCGCCATCGCCACCATCCTCCCCTTGCACGTCTTCACACTTGATCTCAATCTTTTTGGTCGTGCCATCCTCGCTGGTCTCGATTGTAACGTCACAGCCCATGTCTCTCAATTTCTGAAGGACTTCCTCGTTAATCTCTCCGTTCTCCAGCTCCAGGTTGCCGCAAATGTCCTCCAGGCTGCTGTCGCAGGTCCCCTGGATAACAACGCACAACGCTGTGCTGTCGCTTCCGGATGCGTTTCCCATAACCAAGCTCTTCTTGATCACGACACCCAGGCTGTCACTGCCGGCGACGGACCAGGCAAGCTTCCTCGAAATCATTGAATCGCCGTCAGCGGTCAAACTGTATTGAGCCATGCTGTCCGAGAGACATTGCATCCAGACAAATGCATTACCGTAACATGCGTCGCCGAGCCTCTCAACCAGGATTTCGTGCACATCTTCGCTATCAGCGCCCCCCTTAGCTTGAAGCGTTATAGTTTTTTTGACATGATCCAGCAGTGACGCCGAGTATTCTCCCATTTCCTTTACAACTCGGACTTGGCACTGAATCGAGAAGTTGTAACTCTTTGAAAAGGCGGCAGCCACCAGGCCAGCGTCTTTTTCTGAATCTAACTTGCTAATAATGAGATTACAGGTTTCTTCGCAGTCGGTGACGTCTACTTCTGCATCCTCCATGCCGAGCGCCGTGAGCAGAGCCGACACTTTATTGCTGTCGAGCGCCAGATCTCGGTCAACTCCGGCTACGGCCACTTCATAGCCGACAGTACGCTCAAAAGTGAACGGAACTAGGGTCAGAAAGGCCGTTAGTAGAGCAACCACTCCAAAAGTAGCGCTTAGTTTGGGACGTCTCTTCAAGTTGTTCATCAATGTTGACATGAGAGATTTCTCCTTATTTTTCATAGGGCTGGCGTGCGAGGCAACCTCTGCCTCGACGCGGGTTTTCAAAAACGAGAAAGGCAGACCGCCTCCAACGTGATCCTCGCGCGCGGCAGCGAAATCCTGTTTCAAAGACCGAATCGCCGCCGCCCGGCGGGCACAGGCGGGACAGACTTGCAGGTGATGCAGAAGCTCTTGATCCTGAGCCTCTGTGGGCATCGTCAGCCAGTACTTCGTCAGTCTTCGCTTGGCCTCACTGCAACGCATAAAGCATCCTCACTTTCTTTTTCCGGTTCCACAGAACCGGTCCGGGATTGATAGAAACGTTTCACAATCGCTTCTCGCATTTTGCGCCTGGCGCGCAACAGCCGCATCTTGATTGTTCCTTCGTTTTTCCTGAAGAGCCTGGCCAGTTCCGCTATGGTCCATCCTTCCATTTCATGAAGGACAACCAAAGCTCGCTCCTCAGGCGTGATGGCTCGGAAAGCCCACTCCAACCGCCGTCGCGCCGCGTGCACTGAGTCGGGATCGTCGCCGCCGACCGTTTCTTCGATTTCCCGCGACAGCGGTGCCAACCTCCGCCACCAGGACCTCTTGATCCTGTTTTTGAAGTTGTTGACCGCTATGCGGTACAGCCAGGGACGGAACGTCGACCGATCCCGCAACTGGACGAACTTTGTCAGCGCTGACACAAGCGTATCGTGGTACAGATCGTCCCCATCCTCGCGGCTGCCTACCAACTGACGGCAGAAGGTTCTGGCGCGTACATGCTCCGCTTCAGTGAGCTTCCAGAATAGGGCCCTTTCTTTGTCCATCACTTCTTAGACACAAAAACCGCTGTCTGCGTAACACTCGAATCTGAAAAAGTTTGACGGGAGAGCATGGCCGCTAAAAAGAAATCTACGAACGTATGAGGTATGTGGTGGGCGAAAAGAGGCCAACTCACAAGTATGAACTCGCACCTTTTATGCGCGGTCAGGAATCCTTTCCTGACCACACCAACATAGCCGTTACGAAAGGACTCGTGACGGCGCAGTTTTGTAGGTCATGGGCCCTGTGCTCCTGACTAATAGATGGCAGGTCTGTCCCAGACCTTCCCTTGTATCTTATCTCTGAAAGAGTGATAATTGGAGCGGATCGGGAT
>CAZYRH010000206.1:0-3428 GCA_964650395.1 uncultured Ignavibacteriales bacterium | reverse complement strand
CTTGCGCGAGAATGACACGAACGGGCGCTTTCCCTATTATCGAAACCACGGGGGTTTCAACCTACAATCTCTGACATGACATTGCCCAAGAAGATTAAAAGAGATGCCGTATACTTTCTGACTCGTTCGACCTTTTTTCTGTTTAACGTAATTCCCAGAAAGCTGGCGGTTTTCATAGGTGCATGTCTTGGCCTGGTAGCATGGGCTGTTCTCCCCAAGGACCAACATCAGATTTTCAGACACCTTTCCCTAGTGTTTGGTGACAATTTAACACCCAGCCAAAAGCACAATATTGCTCGCAGCTTCTTTGTTAATAGTGGGAAAAACCTGGCAGACATTGGTCGGTTTAAGAAGCATTATGAAACCGAGATCAAACCTCTGGTGTCAATTGAAGGGCTTGATGAATTTAACGCAGCTTACAAGAAAGGAAAGGGTGTGCTTGGGATCACCGGGCACATCGGCAACTTCGAACTGATGGCCGTCCATCTGGCGAGTCTCGGCTATCGAATAGCCGTCATCGGGCGCGAGATGTACGATGCCCGTCTCGATAGCATCCTTGTCAGTAACAGGACAGACTTAGGCATTACAAATTTCTCCACGACCGAATCGCCTCGCAATATATTGCGCTGGCTCAAAACGGGGGGTGTGCTTGGGGTATTGATAGATACCGACTCCTTCAGGGTACGGGGCATGTTTATGCCGTTTTTCGGACGGCTTGCCAACACGCCGGTCGGGCAGTCGCTGCTTGGCCTGAGAGCCGGAGCCGCTTTTTTGCCGACAGCATGTCTGAGAACTGACGACAATCATTACCGTATCGTTATAAAACCGGAAGTGCATGTGCAACCGAGTGGTAACGCCGAGAAGGATGCCTATCGGATAACCCTCGAGTGCACGAAAGTTCTGGAAGAGATTATTGAAGAAAACAAATCGCAGTGGATCTGGCTTCACAACCGCTGGCATACCCGGCCTCAGAATACTACTTGACATTTTCAGGATATTTTCAACCTTTATCCGCCGATATACGTAATAAGAGTGAGATGAGCGTAATGAGTAGACAAGTCTGGATTTTGGTTCTTCTTGGAATTGTTGCTTTGGCAGGTTGCAGCAGTAAACAGTCTGCTTCCACCGACCAATCAACACCGGCAGACAGCACCTCACTTCCCGACTCCGAGGTGAGTGGGGCGAAGATTTATCTTTACGACAGAGGCCAGGTGACGACAGAGATCGTAGCTGAAAAGATCGTGAAATTCCAGTCTATCGATTCCACTATGGCCTATACACTTGATATCGATATTTACGATTCGACCGGTCAGGTAACCACCCAAGCAATAAGCGATTCCGGCATCATTCGAGAGAACTCTGGCAAGTTGTATCTTTTTGGCAACGTAGTGGTTATCACGGAAGACAAATCCAAGCTCGAAACCGACTCGCTTTACTGGGATTCAAAAACCAACAAAATACAGACCGATGCTTTCGTGAAAATCACCAAGGACGAGGATGTTATCACCGGCTGGGGGATGGAGGCTGACCAACGCCTGAACCGGATTAGGATTCTCAACCAGGTTTCCGGCACAATTACAGATACCAAGAACCTGTCTGAACCATAGCGACTCGCTTATAATTTCTCAGCTACACACTATTCTTTCCCACCAAATCGACTTATCAGTACTAAAAATCACTTGCTTAGACGGCATTGATCGATTATAATATAAGTACTTACGTGATTACCTAAATGTAATATAGCAAGCTATAGGACAGGTCTCTCTGAGGCCTGCCGGCTACACCCGCAAGAAAGCCAGGAGGTCATTATGCATATCCGGTCTAAGTACATTGTGCTCGGCATTAGTATGATGATTTTCTCGTTGCTCGCATCCCCATCCATGGGGGCGCGGATGGAAATCTCGGTAGAAAACGAAGGCCAGGTAGGACATCCGGCCAACATAGCGGTGTCAGTCGACAGTTTGGGATTTGATATAAGTGGGTTCAATCTTCTCTTGGCCGTTGACCAGAGCTCGTACGTTGTCAACCAGATCGCTCCCGGTCAATTCTTTGAGGATTGTGAGTGGGAGTATTTTACTTATCGAATCATTCACGATTCCGCTCAATACTATGATCTTGGTGACTATACTGACCTGTTGAACATTACCGCTTTAGCCAGTGTCAGTTCGGGATTTACCCCTCTGTGTTACGGTTCGGACTCTGCTTATGACCTGGTGCAGATAGAGTGCCTGTTAGGGCTTCCGTATCCAGGCCATTGGTTGGATGGCATGTTCCTACCGATCCGATTCTTCTGGCGTGACTGTGAGGACAATGTCTTGTATTCACGAAATAACGACACCGTTTACACGGCCGCTGAGCTTTTCGAGTACGGCTACCTCCCCGATCCGGTGGACTACCCGTTCCCCGGCTTCGGTGTGCCGGACCCGCCCTGCGCGGACCCACCGGGACAGGTAGCCGTCAATTCGTTGATCCTTCAGAATGGAGGGATAGATGTCTATTGTCTTACCTACCCTCTTAAGGGAGACGTGAACCTTAACAGCATTCACTATGAGTTGTCTGATCTGGTGTTGTTTGTGGGTTACTTTATATGGGGCATACCCGTCTTTACCATTAATCCCCTTGCGCAGTTGGACCAATGTGATATCAACAACGACGGCATTATCAGCATTGCCGACCTCGTTTTATTTATTCGTATTGTCATAGGCGACATACCGCCGATTCTCGGCCCTCTATATAAAAGCATTCCTCAAGCATCAGCCTTTCTAACTATGTCAAAGGAACGGAACCTGTTGATGCTTGACGCCGACAGGGATATCGGAGCGGTCTATTTGCGCTTTGTTTGTGAAAATGGTCAGGTTTTGACGTCATCGGACGTCGCCTTCTTCGGTTCGGTCTTTACCATGGGCAGCATCAGTGACACTACCACCATGCTGCTGGTGGACACGGAAGGCAGACCGGTATTGTCAAGCGGCTCACATCGGCTTTTTGAGTTAGCCGAAACGGGCGCTCGCTTGATCGAGTTTCAGGTGGTCGATACATACAGCAATCCCTTCAAGCTGGAATACAACGAAGTGAACTTGCCGAATAATTTTGCCTTGCAGCAGAACTATCCCAACCCCTTCAATCCTGTGACAACCATAGACTTCCACCTGCCGGCCCAGGCTGAGTGGAGCTTGTCCATATACAATGTTGCCGGGCAGCTTGTTCGCGAGTTTGCCGGTTGCAACAGTGGTTCAGTTAAAGTTCTATGGGATGGCCGTGACTCGCATGGCAACGATGTTGCTTCCGGTATCTATCTTTATCGTCTCACGTCAGACCGGAACTCTGCAGTCAGGAAAATGATGTTTTTGAAGTAACCGCCGCAACTCGTTACTACTCATACCATATTTACGTTTTATGTGAGCGGCAGATGTCCACATCTGCCCCAT
>CAZYRH010000205.1:0-3461 GCA_964650395.1 uncultured Ignavibacteriales bacterium | reverse complement strand
TTTCGCACCTGTCTATCTGGTGGCTCAAGCTTGGCATCATGCCGGAACGGATCGAATCAGGCAAACCGGCTCAAAATGGCCGTCACGAACGGATGCATCGGACTCTGAAAGCCGAAACCGCCAAACCACCACAACGTACGCTGCTCCGACAACAGCAAGCCTTTGATCACTTCCGAAAAGAATACAACTACCAACGCCCGCACCAGGCACTGCAACAACAGACACCTGCCAGCCATTACCAGTCCTCAGACCGTCGATACCCCCTCCGCCTGCCGCAGATCACCTATCCCGACAGCTATGCCACTCGTAAGGTGCACCCGCAGGGGGATATTGTCTGGAAGAAGCACCAAATTTATCTCAGCGTTACCCTGGCCGGTGAATACGTTGGCTTTGAACAAGCTGATGAGAACCGGTGGCAGATTTACTTTGGTCCTATTCCGCTGGCCATCCTGGATACACGAGACTTTCGCCTAATTCACCACAAGCGAACAACAAAACAAAAATAATGAATCAAAGCACTAACCGAAAAAATAAAAAAAGTGTAAACTATGTGCCCGGTCTAAAGTGTAAACTATGTTACAGGTTGTACAGTGGTGGATGTTGGTCATGGAATAAAGGCAGCCGAATGAGCTTGGCGGTTCAAGGGCAATGAGAAAGGAGAGTGTCGAAACTGCATGTGTTTCGACTTACGGCCTCCCAGATCCCTTAAGCTTGCTCAGCAGCATAACCATTCCAATGAAGATTCCTATGAGACCTAACAGTCGCAGTGGTGTCGGCTTAAGGCCTTGGCCAATATGGAGGATCGCTAGACTCACAAAAAACCAAACTGACAGCCGGTTGCGCCAGAAACTGTTTGTGGTCTTCCAAACCTGGCGCCAATACACCATTATTGCCAAGAAAGGGATTGTAAGTATCAATAAGTGATGCGATTCCGACATGGGAAATGTGAGCGGTATGATGCTCACGACTGCTGCGAATGTAGCAAACTTAGAGAAACCGTTGGCTCTGTCAAGTGTTCTTCCGGTGATGAACAGCACAGGGACAAACAAGCCCAGAGCAAGGATGCCTACCGCGGCAATCTTCAACGGTGGATACCAGTGAATACCCCACACGTAACTGACCGTCGAAATCAAAGAAAAGGATTTGAAGCCACCTTCAAAGTCCGACCCGGTAATTTGAGGCATTACTTCAGTTATGAAGTATCTGTAATAAGCAAGACTCTCATTGTTTATTAAGCATGGTATGGCGACGGTGAACAAGACCACGAACAGGAGGAAATAAATCACCGTGCGATACTGGTAACCAAAAACGACAAACAGCAGACAGAGTCCGGGTGCAATCTTCAACGAAGTTGCCACAGCCAGAAAAAGAGCTGCCCAAACGGACCGCCTTCGTTGAAGCATAAAGAAATAACCCGCGGTACATCCAAGCACAAACAGGTTCACCTGACCATTGAGAAACTCATCCTGCAAAAACGGATGAACGAGAAGGATCAACACAGACACGAACAGAAGGTTTTGTTGGATCCCCACTTTGCCTGCTTGAACGCCATTCAAATATCGTAGTGAAGCAAAAATCGTCAGAAAAAATGCAGAGTATGAAAGCAACGACCAGCATGCCGCGGTGAACGATTTAGAGAGATACCCAGATTGCAGAAAAGTAAAGGGGTAGCTGACAACAATCAGAAGAAGGGGATAAATGTAACGTCTGACTTTGGCCGTGTATGGGTTCTCTCCGCTGAAAAACCAGCTCGAAGCCCTAAGGTATGACGTAAGGTCGTTGCCGCCAACATAGTTGTGATTTCTTATCGACTGGTAAAAAAAGAGGATAATCGACGCAATGCCAAAGAACAGGATAATGAATCTAACGATCTGGCCAAGCCTACGGGTTCTCCCTACGCACATCATTGCAGTATATGTCGAACGGGGTCCAGTATCAACTCCGAAACAAGCGTCAGATCGGTGTGGACTCGCCCGCCCCTATGAACATATCTCCATCAGTAAGCCAGCACGTTGAGTGTAAGCCTGAGGGACAAAGCGTTGTATCTATCTCGAATTTCATACAGCCCTCTTCTCCCTTGGTTATCAGTGTACCACCACCACTCACTCTCAGTCGGTTTACCCCAGGCCAGATTACATTCAAAGCTCCAATGCCGGGAGAATTCTTGACCAACGCCGCCAGCAAGGCCAAATCCAAACCCAGTGCTTTGTTTTTCAGGCTCATAAACCCCGAATTCTTCCCACGGCGTGGACCAGGTTGAGAAGCCCAGTCCGCCGAAAATATATGTCGAGGGAGCCATCGGTTGGGAAAAATAAGTTATCCCCAGCCCCCCGACTCCATTCACGACGGTCTCATCTTCAAAGCCGAACCAGGACACTTTGCTCATCCAGTAGACTTGCACCTGATTCGTAAAACCATGACCGATCTTGAAATCAGTCATTACGGCGAATTTGTTTTCACGATCGTATGTCCAGCTGTATCCCATGATATCTATCGAGTAAGTCTCATTAAAAGAGACCAGACCGGGCCCCAGACCGAATCCAAGTATAAAGCCCTTTCTTCGGCCATCAAATGCAAAAGCGGATGAGGCAAGAGTCGATATGAGAAACGCAATAAAGCATGATTGCACTGCATTTCTACCCATCCAAGTCATCATTTCCTTCCTCTTCAATCTCTGCCATAGTTTTAAGATTCATGTGTATAGAGTACCATAAATGAGGGCACAATGTCAATCATCAAAAAAACCCCAACCACTTGTGTAATTGGGGGTTTTTATTTAATCCCGGCGGCTTTCTACTCTCCCACGCAGTTACCCACGCAGTACCATCGACGTTGACGGGCTTAACTTCTGTGTTCGGAATGGGAACAGGCCGGCGTGGCCGCGATCTCTGATCGCGGTTTCCTAAACTTGTTCTCCTTCACTCAATCAAGTCCATTGGCAACAAAAAATCAAAGCCATGATACCACCGATAACTTGACCACGGTCAGTCCAGAGCAAGTCGCGATCACAGTATGAAATATGTTTGTAGACAGTATTCCCATCCAAACAAGTTTGTGGGAGCCACCCGTCGCCCATTTTTATCCCTCACTTTTAATGATATTACATTCCCTATGTTTATTCAAGATGCTATCTGCCAATCTGTCTAATGTTCTGAAATCCTCTTCTTTCGGAAATCCTTTTATAATAACGGGCTCAAGTATCTCTACCTTTAGATTGGAAATCATCCCCGTAAGTTGTCCTATCATCTTGCCACCCCAGCCATAGGATCCAATGATTGATGCGAATTTCAACTTTGGTTTTAAAGCATTTGCAAGATAAGCCGCATAAACCACCTTCGGATGCGGACCGACCAAAACCGTGGGCGACCCAATCACGATTGTAGCGGCGTCTACCAAGGCCATCGCCAATTTCCCAATATCGGTTTTAGACAAATTGAACTGCTTTACAGTTATGCCTCTCT
>CAZYRH010000204.1:0-3509 GCA_964650395.1 uncultured Ignavibacteriales bacterium | reverse complement strand
CTTTAGAAAGATTGCTCTGTTCCTGTTTTTTAGTTTTCAACCACTTATGGAATAATAAGATTAGGTTGATTTTGCTAACGTATCAAAGAAGCTACTTCAAGCCATCAGTCCCCAGAGAGCTTGTAATTGATTGCCAGCTGAACTATATATTAAAGTCATTGTGATTATGATGGTGAAAAGGATAGCCGTTCCAAGATGGAGACCTCTGGCAGCCGCCTTGTCATGGTTGGTTGACGTGTTCGTGCCACCCGAAGCGGGAAGTCGACGCCCAATCTTGGTCGTTTGCATTGTAGCGGTGGCTTATGTTATTGTCCTCAGGCTCGTTTTCTCCGGTCTTATAGACCTTATTCCGGAAGAAGCCTACTATTGGAACTACGCCCAGCATCTCGATATCGGTTATCTCGACCATCCACCGATTGTCGCCTGGCTGATATGGCTGTCTACCTCGGTGTTGGGAAACTCTGAATTTTCGGTTCGTCTGCCGGCATTCATTTGCTGGCTGATTACAGCCTTCTTTGTATTTCGCCTGGCCTCGAATCTTATCGGCAAACCGAGTGCGCTCCAAAGTGTTCTGCTGGTTGCAGCGCTGCCGGTTTATTTCTCAATCGGCTGTCTCATGACACCAGACGCTCCCCTTTATGCTGCCTGGGGGGGATGCGTTTATTTTCTTGAGCGGGCGCTTGTCGCCCAAAAGCGTCGGGCATGGTGGGGGGTCGGTTGTTGTATGGGGCTTGGAATGCTTTCGAAATACACCATCATTCTCTTGGGACCGGCTACTGTTGCCTTTTTACTTGCTGACCGTAAGTAACGACGGTGGTTGCTCCGTCCTGAACCTTACTTGGCGGCATTGACTGCAGTAATCCTCTTCTGCCCGGTGCTGCTGTGGAATTACAAACACGACTGGGCATCATTCGTATTTCAGGGCCCCCGCCGCTGGTCGGGCGGTATGGATTTCTCATTGCACCTTCTTCTTGGCGGGGCTCTGGTTTTGCTGACGCCGGTCGGGCTGTATGAGGCTGTTAGAGCTCTTTTCCTCCGGTGGCCCCAAAAGGGCGCCGATAAACCACCAACTTATCCGGTTAACAGACAGCGCTTGTTTATGCTTATCTGCACGGTTCTCCCTCTGCTGGTATTTGTCATTCACAGTCTGCACAGCCAGCCGAAGCTTAACTGGACAGGACCTATCTGGCTGGCCGTTGTGCCCCTGGTTGCCTGGAGCATGTCTCCCCACCCGGGAGAGCGTGTCAGCAGATGGACACGACTGATCAGAACTGCCTGGTTTCCAACTATTTTCCTTCTGTTGGTTTTCTACACGGTGGGGCTAGGTTACATTTATCTCGGTCTACCCGGTTTTCCTTCTCAAACAGGAATGCCTTTACCGGTAGCTTGGGACGAATTTGGTAAAAAAATAGTGATGATTAAACACGGGATTAAATCAGAGACTGGCTCAGAACCGCTTATAGTGTGCATGGACAAGTACTGGATTTCAAGCGAACTAAGCTTCTATGATAACAGGAATCACAGTGCGCTACCTGCGGTAGAGGGACAGCACCTTTTTGGAAATGAGAGCCTCATGTGGAAATTCTGGGTTTCTAAGCAGGTGGCTTTGGGTAGAAATATCCTGATAGTCAGCTTTAACAGTAGGGACCTGGAGAATTCGCAAATAACCAAACATTTTTCCAAAGTCAGTGAAGTCTCGACCGAAGCTGTGAAGAAAGGAGGGCATGTGGTTACATACTTCTCCTGGCGTGTCGGCTATGGCTACCGGGAATGATACGGAGTAAGGCAGTGTGCGTGTGCCCACTTCAGAAGTCAGGGGAGGTGTAACATCAACATAAACCTCTACCGTATGAACACTCGTAGAAGTAGCGAACTGCCCACCTGGGAGCTCACTCACTCACACACAAAAGCTGTTTAATCGCCCATGAAGGGGTAGCGGTAGTTCTTCGGGGGCACGAAGCTTTCCTTAATCGACCGCGGTGACGTCCAACGCAGTATATTCTGGATGCCACCGGCCTTGTCATTGGTCCCCGACTCCCGGCCGCCACCGAACGGCTGCTGCCCGACCACTGCTCCGGTCGGTTTGTCGTTAATATAGAAATTGCCGGCGGCATTGCGGAGGGTCCGTTCAGCCAGTGCAATGGCATTGCGGTCAATAGCAAAGATCGCACCGGTCAAGGCATACGGCGAGGTGGTGTCCACCAGATGCAGCGTGTGGGCGTACTCATTATCGTCATATACATAGATCGTAACCACCGGACCGAATATCTCCTCTTCCATCAGCTTGAAATGCGGATCGGTCGTAACAACGATAGTCGGCTTGATGTAGTACCCTTCTGAGTCATCATATTGGCCTCCGCAGAGAATCTCACAGTCGCTGGAGTCCTTGGCGTAGTCAATGTAGGCCGCAATGGACTTGAAAGCAGCTTCATCAATGATGGCATTGACAAAATTCGTGAAGTCCTCAGGGTCGCCCATCTTGAGCTCGGTGGTCTGTAAAACAAGTTTCTCTTTTGTTTCAGGCCATAGAGATTTCGGCAAGTAACATCGCGATAAGGCCGAGCATTTCTGCCCCTGGAACTCAAAAGAACCCCGCACGATTGCCGTCACCAGTTCGTCGACGTTGCATGAGTTGTGAGCGACGATGAAGTCCTTACCGCCGGTCTCGCCGACAATGCGGGGATAGCAGCGGTAGTTGGCGATGTTCTCCCCCACCGTTTTCCACATCGTCTGAAACGTCGCCGTGGAGCCAGTGAAATGAATTCCAGCCAGGTGCTTATTTCTCAGAACAGTATCACCAATCGCAGCGCCTCGGGCGAAAATGAGGTTGATGACGCCTTTTGGTAATCCGGCTTCGCGGAGGATTTTCATGAGAAAATGCGAAGTGTAGGCAGCCGTCGAGGCCGGTTTCCAGACGGTCACGTTGCCCATAATAGCCGGAGCGGTGGGGAGGTTGCCGTTTATGGATACAAAGTTGAACGGCGTTACCGCAAATACAAACCCCTCAAGGGGGCGGTGGTCGAGACGATCCCATATATGGGGAGCGTTATCGGGCTGGATGTTGTAAATCTGCTGGGCGAAGTAGCAGTTGAACCGGTAGAAATCAACCAGCTCGCAGACGGCATCAATCTCAGCCTGAAAAATAGTCTTGGAGTGGGCCAGCATAGTGGCCGCATTTATCATGTGACGATAAGGGCCGGCAATCAGATCAGCCGCCTTGAGAAAGATAGCGGAGCGCTGTTCCCAGGGCATGTGCGCCCAGGTTTTCTGAGCTTCTACAGCAGACTCTACCGCCCTTTGGACTTCTTTTTCTCCGCCCTGATAATAGTATCCCAGCAGTTGTGAATGCTTGTGCGGAGAGCGGATTTCAATCTTGGTATCAGTTTTGACTTCTTCGCCGTTGATGACCATCGGGATTTCAAGTGTCTGCGCCTTCAACTCAGTCAGCGCTTTTTCCAGCTCCGCGCGCTCTGGTGAACGGGGAGCATAGCTTAGAATCGGCTCATTTT
>CAZYRH010000203.1:0-3568 GCA_964650395.1 uncultured Ignavibacteriales bacterium | reverse complement strand
GATAGAGGATATCGAAGAGAGATATACCCAGGACGGTCGAGATGTTTGGGTGCACACGATCAAAACACCAATCAAGGATGAGAAAGGGAATATAGTCGGTGTACTGGGTATTTTTAGGGACATCACCGAGCGCAAGAGGATCGATGCCCGTGGAAAAGCCAGGCTGCAGCTCCTGAACGATTTGCGAACTACGAAGGATATTGATGCTTGTCTTGAGTGTGGGTGTAAGGCGATATATGAAGCAGGACTGTTCAGACGAGCGGTCCTTACTTTGCATAACGACAAGAAAGAGATCATCAATCTTGGGCACATTGGTTTGGATGAAAACGTGGTGCAAACTGCTCGAAACGCCTCTGCTCCCGATGACGAGCTTTCAAAAAAGATGACTCAAGAGAAATACCGCCTCGGCCATTCATATTTCATCCCTGAAGAAGCTGGTCTGGGCTTGACAGGGGCACCAAGGCACATCTCGCAACCAGACTATGTCGAAAGAGGGGATTCATCGTGGAAGGAGGGCGATGAGCTCTTCGTTCCCATAATAGGCGATGACAATAAATACGAAGGCTGGCTTTCGGTAGATACCCCCTTCAACGGCGAGAGACCAACCATAGAAATCGTGAGGTGCTTGGAGCAGTTTGTTGATATCGTTACGCAGAAAGTGCGTGAGATCATTACCCTTGAAAAACTACGCCAGGAACATAAGGCGTTGCAGGAAAGCGAGGAGAAATACAGAGCACTGTTTGAACGTTCGGCGGAGGGGATACTTGTAACAGACATTGAAACAAAACAATTCAAGTATGCTAATCCAGCGATATGTGCAATGTTGGGCTATAATGAAGAAGAATTGAAGAGAATGAGTGTAGTTGACATTCATTCCCAAGACGCTTTAAAGCACGTGATGTCTCAATTCGAGGCTCAAGCACGAGGAGAAAAAACGTTGGTATCAGACATTCCGTGTCTGCGAAAAGACGGAACCACAATATACGCCGATATCAGGTCAACCAATATTTTGATAGATGGAAAAGAATGCAATGTAGGTTTCTTCTCAGATATTACCGAGCGCAAGCGAGCTGAGGAGAGATTAAGGTTGTTTTCGCAGGCTGTTAACAGTTCCGTTGACGGGATAGCTATGGGTGATCTCGAGAGTCGGATTACCTACGTAAATGAAGCATTCACGGGAATGTTCGGCTATTCAAGAGAAGAGCTAATAGGGAAAGAGATTGCTTCCCTTTACGCTGAGGATCAGATACCAAAGTTGAGAGAGGCAATAAAGACGACGTTAGAAGGTGCTTGGACAGGAGAGTTAGTAGGCAGGAGAAAAAATGGTGAGCTCTTCCCGGTAGCGTTGTCCGCATCCAGAGTAGTGGATGATGAAGGTAAAGTGATCGCACAGATGGCGAGTCATCAGGACATCACCGAACGCAAGCGAGCTGAGCAGGCACTACTGGAGAGTGAAGAGAGATTCCGAAATGTCAGCGCTTCTGCACAGGATGCTATCCTTATGATGGACAATGAGGGCCGTGTCTCTTTCTGGAACGAGGCGGCAGAGAGAGTTTTTGGCTACCAAGCGGAAGAGGTTCTTGGAAAACCACTTCACGAGATTCTGGGAGCAGAACGGTTTCACGATGCTTACCGGAAAGGATTTGGACAATTCAGGACAACAGGTGAAGGAGCTGTTGTGGGGCAAACCTTAGAGCTTGCAGCTGTTCGGAAAGATGGCACAGAATTCCCCATTGAACTCTCCGTATCTGCCATTAAATTGAAAGGGAAATGGAATTCAGTTGGTATACTGAGAGATATCACTGAAAGAAAGCAGGCGGAACAGTCGCTTAGAGGCGAACGCGATTTCGTTCGCTCGCTGCTGGACACCGCCAACAGCCTGGTTGTCTGTTTGGATAACCAGGCCAGGATCACCGTATTCAATAGGGAATGCGAAAAAGTAACCGGATACACGCGTGAGGAGGTTATTGGGAAGAGTTGGCCGGAAATATTTCTCCTAAAAGAGGTCCGTCACGACGGTCTTAGAAATTTTGCCGAATGGGTAAGGCAGCATCCGCGGGATATGTATGAAGGTCCGCTTAGGACCAAATCCGGTCAGATCAGAACGATTTTGTGGTCTAACTCTGCTTTGTTTTCCTCTGATTCCGACGAAATTACAGCGATCGCAGTGGGTCAGGACATTACCGAGCGCAAGGAAGCACAAAGACAACTTCAGATAGCCAACCAAAAACGGTACAACCAAGTCAAAGAAATTGCCGGCGGTGTCGCTCACGAAGTGTTCAATGCTCTGTATCCTGTCACCAGTTGCCTCGACAAACTCAACCAAAGACTTGACCTCAACCAGGCTGACGAGGTGGTGCGTAATAGGAAGCTCATTAAAGTAGCCGAAAATGCCGTCCAACGGGCTATTGAAACGACGGAACTGGTTACCAAGTACTCCAAACTGGAGTCAGATAAAAAGATAGAAGATGTGCCTCTGCGGGCGGTACTGGAGGAGGTTTTACTGATCAACGAATCCCGAATTGAGGAGTTGAAGGTTCAGGTCAAGCTCGAAATATCAGGCGATTTTCTTCTGAAGTGCTACCGACCACATATCCACAGCCTGTTTAACAACCTGACGGTTAATGCGTTGGATGCCCTGGCCGAGGTAGCTAAAAGGAGTATTTCTATCTCAGCATACAAGGAACGCGACCGTCTAAAAATTGAATTCTCCGACTCGGGTTCGGGAATCCCCCCTGAAAATATCGACAAAATCTTTGATGCCTTCTTCAGCACCAAGCCGAGAACCGGAACCGGTCTAGGGCTGGCTATATCAAAAAAGATTGTCGACCTCTATGACGGTGACATTCAAGTGAAATCTTCACTGGACAAGGGGACAAAATTTACTATATTATTTTAGAAGAGTATCCTTATTTAGGTCTACTGAGAAGACAACTGTGGTATGGAGTCACTTGGAAGAATCCTTATTGTCGATGATGACCCTTTGGTGCTGGAAGCGCTGACCCAGACCTTTATGGACGACTACGAGGTTATCCCGGCTTTGTCAGGCGAAGAGGCAATTAAAGCAGTGACAAGTTATAATGAGCTTGACACCGTGATCCTCGATATAAAAATGGCCAAGATGGACGGCTTGGAAACGGTGCGGCAGATCAAGCATCTCAATCACGACCTCCCCATCATTTTTCACACCGGTTACCCCGGCGATTACTCGGAAAGTCAGATCGAACAGGAGTACCAGCCTTTCGATTATGTGGGGAAAAACGAACGCCCTCAGCGGTTGGTGCGAGCGGTCAAGAATGCTGTTTCATTTTCTCGTTTGAAAGCAAACAGCACTGATCTGATCAAGTTTGCCCGTCAACAGTTCGGCATGGTGGGAAAATCCGCGGCGATGCAAGGGATTTATCACACCATTGAAAAAATTGCCCCATCAGACAACAAGGTGATGATTCTCGGTAAAACCGGCACCGGCAAGGAGCTGGTCGCCCGAGCCATTCACAAGCGCAGCCCTCGAGCCCATAAGCGACTGGCGATCCTTAACTGTAATCATAAGTCGCCGGAGCTGGTGGAG
>CAZYRH010000202.1:0-3573 GCA_964650395.1 uncultured Ignavibacteriales bacterium | reverse complement strand
TTGCGAGAACTGCGCCCTGAACGCAGCGTGTCTACCAATTTCACCACTTCGGCGTATGTCCAATGGGGTACTTCACACCACCATCGATTCGGGTTTAGAACCTACTTGCCGAATATAAGCTCACCAAACCCAAAAGCAAACAGATTTCAGCTTTGTCCGCGACAAGCTCTGCCGTCTGTTGTGGTGCGTAAAGGCCTAACGCTGGTTTCTATCCGTCCAACCTAGTGTTGCGTCCCAAATATATGTTCACATATTCTTTTGCAGTAGCACGGGCATCATGCCCGTGAATCATGGGCAAGATGCCCATGCCACGATTTAATTTACTGCTTTTTTTATTAGCATGTATTTCTGGGACATCACACTAGTTGCAGGTCGGAGCTGATCCGCCGCGGAACAGGTAATCGACCAGGTAAGTTAGGTCAGCCACATTGGGAACGCCGCCGGAACCGTCAACATCAGCCGCATCTATATTCGGCGGCGGCGGGCCAACCCGGTATAAATAGTCAACCAAGTAAGTCAAATCTGAAATATTCGGACCACTGCCGTCTCCGTTGACGTCACCGCAGATAAAGTCACAGGCGTCACCGATCCCATCAGAATCGCTGTCTTCCTGCAGGGGGTTGGGGACATCCGGGCAGTTATCACAACTATCTCCCACTCCATCGGCATCAAGGTCTTCCTGCAAGGGATTTGCGATCAAAAGGCAATTGTCGCAGCTATCCCCGATCTCGTCCGCATCGAAATCTTCCTGCGCGGGATTATACGCAGACAGGCAGTTGTCGCAGCTATCGCCCACACCATCGCTGTCGGTATCATCCTGATCAGGATTGTACACTGTCGGACAGTTGTCGGTTGTACTGGGGATACCATCACCGTCCGGATCCGGATTGAGCGGGGGAAACACGACATAATCAACCCAGCTGCAGTCACTGCCTTGCGATGTCGATCCATTCTTTAGGTAGCTCCATCGGAATGTGTGCGTGCCCGTGTCCACCGGATAAGTTGCTTTGGTCCAGTCAACCTCACCCGACCATTGATCCTGCTGGATGCCGTCAATGTAGAACTTGAGGTAATCACATCCCGACTCCGAGGAAACCTTAAAGTAAAAACTCATTTCCCCAGCCAGCAGGTCCTCAAGGGTGACTGACATGATAGAGATCTGATTATGCGAGATGACACCTGACTTGGCGCTATACATACCCTCGTAGACGACAACGTTGTTAACGATCCAGGGGAGACTGCCGCTCATTTGCCAACCATAAGCGCTGAAATCACCCGTCTCGAAATCCTCAATTTGCTGACCCACAATCAGGCTGAATGTAATGCTGTCATTGTAGCCCCCGTCGGCAGTCACGTATAAAGTAAAGCTCACCTCATACCCTGGCAGGCACAGGGGAGAGACAACGAAATCATACGGTGTATTCGATGTTCCGGTTCCCCCAAGGGCAGGGATTGAAGGGTAGATAGAGACATCCTGAGTTACAGTAATAAAAGTATCTTCCGTTGAAAGAGTGCCACCGACACCCGTTGCCTCCTCGCCGCCGTTGTTGATCAGGGTAATGTTCATCGCAACTGTCTCACCGGGATCAACAGTACCGGCATCGTGACTAACAAATTCCAAAACAGGCTCATTCGGCAACAGCTTAAGTTGAACGTCGACAGTCGTAACGTTGCCGTCGGTAACCACTATGCCTTTAACGGTCTTAGGGATATAACCCGGTGCAGTAAATCGTAAATCATAGATTCCCGCCTCAATCATGCGATGATAGTTGCCAATATCAGGGTCGGTGTACACTTCCGAACTATCTATGTCGTGGTTGAGTACGGATATCGTAGCTGCTACCGGCAGACCGGTGATGGAATCGGTAACAATCCCCTTGATCCCATACAAAGCATTTTCAAACCAGTTCAAAAAGGAAATCCGGTTGTAGTTCCAATGGGCCGGCAACTGGCTCGCCGGAAGCAACATCGTGTTGGACAGTTCTATCGTTACCTCCCGGCATCCCTGCCAGTAGTTCATATAATCTTGGCGGCCGCCTGATATAGTATACCAGTCCCAGCCGTTGGTAATGCCGTCATCGAAACCATCCATATACCCGGCGGGACTGTTAGCCTGTGCTGAATCGGCATACTCGTGACAGATATCCTGGAACCAGGCATCATCAGCATGCCTCCGCGGCCAGGTATCCCATGGGTAATTGACCACCTCGGCCCCGCCATGGTAATTTGCGGAGATAATAAAGCTGTGCGCCTCAGCAAGGTTCATCATAGCTACCGTCTCCGGCTGCCAACTGTTGCCGTCCGGGTGCTGGCCCTCATCGGGGTCGGGAAAGTTGCGGTTCAGGTCGACCCAGTTGGCGTTGTAGCGGATGGAACCACTGACTGTATGGTTCCCGCCATGATAAGTCCCGTCGGGATTGGCCAGTGGATTAAGCCAGATTTCCATATTATTAACCATGCTCGTTATCCTGGGATCAATACCGTAGGCTGAGAGCAACGAGTCAATCAAGCGGAGCATCAGTACATATCCGGTCGTTTCGTCGCCGTGCATAGTGGCAGTATACATAACTTCCGGTTCATATTCTTCGACATCCACGTTGTCTGAAATCTTGGCAAAGAGAATCTCGCGCCCTTGTACGGAGTAACCGATATTATACACGCGGCACAGGTCCGGATAGTCGGTCTCAAACTGATACATCATGGCCACATAGGCCTCATACGTCGGATAAGAGTCCCAATCGAGTAGTTCTCGCTGGTCGCTTGACATAGCCGGTTCAATAAGCGTTCCCGGATGAGGCAACGGAGTGTACTCGTAGCCGAGTTTTGTAAACTCTTCCAATTGCTTATCATTGGCGTATGCAAAGACTATATTGTCCTTGACGTTGTCTATAGAGATGACCCTGGTAAGCTTGCCCAGCTCTTCATGCGACTGGATGGCAAATTTGAAATAGTACTCAGCGCCACTTGCCGGCCAGGCGGCACAGAGCAGGACCACTATTGACAAAACTAAAACTGCACTCTTTCTCATAGCTTTGACTCTTCTATAATAAATTTAATTTAGCTCGATCATTTGCAATAAAATATTCCTTTGTACACCCATCGGTGCTTGAGACAGGAACCAGCATAGTCACAGCTTGAATATCAGCTCCAACAGCACTAAAAACAATTAAGCAACTTAAATGCATGATAGACTTCACAAGTCTAAGGTAACAATATATCATTATATCATTGTTTTTATCGGATAACTTTTCACTTTGTTTTTCTAATTTGCAGCAAGCGCCTGACCATATTACTTTAGCCCTCCACTTTTATCAGACCAAGATGGCGAGGTGGATCAGGCTACGGCAAAGCCAACATTCTCGGGTTTATGATTAGGCGTTCTCAGATACTCAATTAGTTCGGACGCAACAATGGATTACCTATACTTAGTCCGCCAACCTTCGAACTACACCAACTCCAGGCTCAACAGTCATATTGCAGAGAATCTGGAGTTAGTTCACTCGCCAAATAGTCATGTAACTACTTTACTTACAAACAATTATAAACAAAAAGGCTCAAAAGTCAAGGTTTTTT
>CAZYRH010000201.1:0-3627 GCA_964650395.1 uncultured Ignavibacteriales bacterium | reverse complement strand
TCTCTCTACCTTACAGCAGACAAGTTACATTACTCCTATAAGTCGCTGAGTATAAGGACGATAGCACTCTATTCCGTCGGGTAAAACAATTCCGGCATGAATTATGCTCTGAAAATGATCATGATTATGAAGGTTGCAATTTCGATATGGAATGGGCGTGTTTCGCTTGGTATAGATACATCGTGTCATCTTTTTATGGGACTTTACAAAACGATGGTTTTTTGCTTGGCTGCAGGAGACACAGTCAGCATCATGCAGGCTGTGTAGGTTACGGTCAGAGCAAATTGTTTAAGGAGGAATGATGAGAATAGTGGTTTCGTCTCAGGGTATGGATTTAAGCAGCGGTGTCGATCCGCGATTCGCACGGGCACCATATTTCTTGGTTTTTGACACCAGTGATGAGAGTCTTGAAGTTGTCAAAAATGACGAGGGTGTGAATGCCGCACATGGAGCCGGGATTCAGGCTGCGGAGAATATCACTGGAAAGAATGTGGACATTGTTGTATCTGGAAATTTCGGCCCCAGAGCATTTCAGGCTCTTAAGGCAGCCGGAATCAAGATGGCACTCCTGGAGGATGCGACTGTGTCGGAGGCAATTGAGCTGGCTAAAAACGATAAGCTCGAACTGTGCAATGATGCCAATGTGGGGGGACATTGGATGTAATTACTTCCTCTCTTGATTGAGGAGGAGTGTTTCTATGCTGAGAAGATATGACAATGCTGGGAAGGTTATCGGTATTACCGATCAAGTTGAAGTCCTCGAGAGCATTGGCGATAAAAGAAGTTAACACGATTTCTATAAATGAATGTGAAAGGAGGCAAAGATGCCAGGTGGAGACAGGACTGGACCTTGGGGCGCCGGACCGATGACAGGTCGAGGCGCCGGTTTCTGCGCCGGCTATGATGTGCCCGGATACATGAATCCCGTTTACGGTTACGGTCACGGCTCCGGATGGGGCCGAGGCTGGGGTCGCGGTTTTGGCCGTGGCCACGGCATGGGCTTCGGACGCGGCTGGGGTCACGGGTACTACGCTACCGGACTACCAGGGTGGGCTCCCGGATATGCCCATCCATATCCTTATCCGGAAGGATTCCGGGCTGCTCCCGGCACAGCTACGGATTCAAAAACAGCTCGAACTGAAGAACTTGCGTATCTGAAAGATCAGGCTCGGTATTTCACTGAAGCGCTTGATGACATCAGCAAACGCGTCGAGGAACTTCAGAAGAAAGCAGAAGAGAAACCAGAAAAGTAGGAAGTAGCATGTTGTCGCCCAAAGGAGGATTCGGCAGCGGAGGTGGCCGCGGACAAGGCGGAGGTGGTGGTCGAGGCCAGGGTGGTGGCCGCGGGCAAGGTGGCGGACGTGGTATGGGACAGGGCGGCGGACGAGGTATGGGTCAAGGTATGGGACGGGGTCGTGGTGGCAACCGTGGCATGAGGCAGGGTATAGGTCGAGGCACGGGCATGGAGACACTTCCAAGTCGGGCCGAGTCACTACACCTCCAACTACACTCTGAACACCCTAGCCCGGAAGGATTGAGGCCAGAAGGCCCGGATCAGGAAATCGAAATGCTCAGGGCCCAGGCTGATACAATAATGGCTCAGTTACAGACTATCAACGCACGCATCTCCGAATTACAAGGGGAAGAAGTGCCTGTGCCCGCCGATGTCGTAGGTACAGAGGCACGCAGGAAAACTCCGGATGACACGAGGAGCGCAAGGACAACTGCAATCGTAGATGAAAAAGAATGTGTGTGTTGTGGAATCTGCACCAGCGTATGTCCGGAGGAAGCAATCACCATGAACGATATAGCGGTCATAGATTCCTTGAAGTGCACTGGCTGTGGTTTATGCGCAGACGAGTGCCCGAGCGCGGCCATTTCGCTTGCCGAGTTGAAAGAAGTGGCGTTATAAGGAAAATCCAGCAGTCAAACCAGACCACTGTATGGAATTCTTGCATTTGAAAGAACGAGTTTGGGACTTCAAAAAATGTTCTTGATATCGAGGCGCGTGTCGATGAGTTTAAGAAAGAAACGGTAAAGGCTAAAGAAACACAAGAAAGGACAATAGGAATATGATGTCACCAAGAGGTAATTCCGGCGGTGGTGGTGGTGGTCAAGGTTCAGGACAAGGACAGGGCGGCGGCGGTGGTCGTGGCTCAGGACAAGGCGGCGGACGAGGTATGGGTCGTGGGGGTGGCCGTGGTATGGGGCGCGGAGGCCGCGCTATGGGTCCCGCAGGCGAATGTGTCTGTCCCAACTGTGGCGCGACGGTTCCACATCAGCAAGGTGTATCTTGTTTTGATGTGAAGTGCCCCAAGTGTGGCCAGCAGATGACCAGGCAGTAAGCGACCGAGGAACCCGACCTTGATAATATCTGTCGCCAGCGGCAAGGGTGGCACAGGGAAAACTACTATTGCTACTAATCTGGCCGTAGCCATCGCTCAAACGGGTAAGGACGTTGCTTACCTTGATTGTGATGTCGAGGAACCAAACGGTCACATATTCTTGAAACCGGAGATCAAGGAGCAATTAGATGCTACTGTTTTGGTTCCCAGGGTTGATCTTGGTAAATGCACTCTATGTGGCGACTGTTCCGCCGCCTGCGAGTATCATGCTATTGCTGTTTTGGGGAAAACGGTGGAGGTCTTTCCTTCGCTTTGCCACGGCTGCGGGGGATGCTATGATATCTGTCCTGAGAATGCCGTTGAAGAAATCCCCCGAACCATCGGGCACATCAGCCGGGGAGTTGGGATGGGTGTCGAGTTTGCTGAGGGGCGTCTGAATGTTGGGGAAGTATTATCACCTCCCGTCACAAAGGCGTTAAGAAAGATCGCAACAGGTCCCGACGTGACCATTATCGACGCTCCACCCGGTACATCCTGTCCAGTCATTGAGGCGATTAGCAACACAGATTTCGTGATCCTGGTAACTGAGCCGACGCCGTTTGGACAAAATGATCTTGAACTGGCGGTCGGAATGGTGCGGAAGATCGGCTTACGCTATGGTGTTGTGATCAATCTCTCGGACATTGGTGACAGCAGAACCGAAAAATATTGTCGCAGAGAGGGGATTGATATCTTGATGGAGATACCGTTTGATCGTCAGGTTGCGGAGGCTTACTCGCGTGGAGAGATGCTTTCCACCATCGATTCTCGATACGGAAAGGATCTATACGAGTTGTACCAGAACATAGCAAACCGGGTTAACCATGATGGAACTGGTCGTAGTCAGCGGTAAGGGCGGCACCGGCAAAACCAGTCTGGTCGGTTCATTGGCGGCCCTGGCAAAGGACAAGGTACTGGTTGACTGCGATGTTGATGCTGCCGATCTTCACTTGATTCTGCACAACAACGTGCAAAAGACAACTGAATTCACCGGCGGCAAGCGAGCTTTTATTATTGATGAAGATTGCACGAATTGTGGAATCTGTACCGAGTACTGCCGGTTTGATGCTATCAAGTATGATGAGTACATAGAAAATGCTACTGGAGGGCGGTATTGGATAGACGAGTACGCCTGTGACGGATGCGGGGTCTGCACGCGCCATTGTCCAGAGCAAGCCATCGATTTCAGGGAGGTAATTAGCGGTGAGTGGTACCTCTCTGATACGCCGTATGGCCCACTGGT
>CAZYRH010000200.1:0-3664 GCA_964650395.1 uncultured Ignavibacteriales bacterium | reverse complement strand
CTAGACGCTGTGCCATAAGTCAGCTACTTTGTGTTGGATGGCTTACCTTGGCAAACGTTTAGCGAGGCTCTTTGGTACCATTGATATACTTTTGGGCAATGCCGTAGTAGATGAGAAAAGCGATTCCGGCAAAGAGAAATATCAAGCCGAAGATACTTTGATCGGAAATGTATTCGTCCGCAATCTGGCTGAGAAATAAGGCCAGCCCGATACCAATCAGAACCATACCCCACTTAAGCGACGACAGCCGCTGGAGTTGCGCATCCTTAACAAAAAGATTCTTCACCCTTTCATCTACCATTCCTTTGTCGATCAGCCGGTGCCGAGTCATGGTGTCGGTAATGATCTTAACTATGGCGATTATTGCCGCGAACACCACTGCTGGAATCAAGATGTTCTCTAACATATTGCTCTCCTTTCATTTCTAAGTTCAGCTATTGCATATGACAGCTTTGGGCCCCAAAGGTTGCACTTCCCCCCGAGAAATTTGCAACATCTTTCAGCTTCGCCTGTCGTATACCAGTGTATGGAGAGTGATCGCTCCGAAAGCCGTCGGCTGATTGACGAGGTGCTCAACGGAAACTCTGCGACTTTTGCAACACTTATTGAGCGCTATAAAAAGTTGGTAAGCCACGTTGTTTTTAGAATGATTGCTAACAAGACGGATCGGGAGGATGTATGCCAAGAGGTCTTTATCAAGGTATATCAAAATCTTGGTTGCTTTCACTTTGAGTCCAAGCTGTCGACATGGATCGCCCGTATAGCCTATAATGCCTGTCTCAACCATCTTGAGAAAAAGCACGTCCCGCTTCTGGATGATCTGGGCTCAGAACAAGATATGCTGGAAAAGTATTCCGGTAATGAGGAACCCCCAGACTGCTATATGGAAAGACAGGATATTATGGCTAGGGTGCGCTCAGAGATAGATAGAATGCCGGTCCATTTTCGCACCGTTGTGACTCTGTATCATCTGGACGAGATGTCGTATGAGGAAATCGCCGAGGTGACCGATATGCCGCTCGGAACGATCAAAAGCTATCTCTTTCGGGCGCGAAGGCTCCTAAAAGAGAGATTGAAAGAAAAATATCAACTGGAGGGTATATGGCAATGAAACATCTGAGCGACGAGCAAATCCAGCGCTATCTGGACGGAGACATGTCCCTCGACAGTGAGGCAGCATATCATCTGCAAGAGTGTCCAATATGTCAGCGACAGCTTCAGTTATACCGGAAAGTATACGAAGGCCTCCAGCAGGATACCGGCTTCGAACTGGCGCCCAGCTTCGCTGAAACGGTCATAACCCGACTGACCACAGTCCCCTCAAAAAGCTCAAGGACCGGTCTTGCAGGCTTGATTTTTATTGGTTTTGGTATTGCTGCCGTCGCGTGTCTAACGCTCTATTTCCTTGAGGCAAAAACTCTCACCGAAATGCTGGCCAGTCTGTTCGCCGTGGCGACCGGATTCGGCCTGCCTCTTGTTGAATCGTTCAAGGCAGTCATAGCAAGTATGGGTGTGCGACCGGACATAGTTTTATTCACCATTCTGATTCTAATCACATTTGGAGCCATTGATCGGATACTTCTCCGGTATCGGTGGAGTCATTTGTGTCTGTAAGATCGCTGCTCCAACCTATCCGCATGATGAGCAGCGCGTGCTCATAGCGCGCGTTGCCTCATATCCCTTTTTTGCTGGCGTATGCAGGACAATTCTTATAACTTGGTCATAAATAAATCGTTGTTTACGCCGGAGAGAATATGGAAGTCGAAGAACTGTCGGTGAGTGTAGAGCTTATCAAGGACTACGAATTCAAGGTGACTTTTGACGAAGATCTGCCGGAGCTGTTGATGGATGAACCCCCACCGCTTGGTTCAGGGAACGGACCCAGTGCCTCAAAAGTGCTCTCAGCGGCTATCGGCAACTGTCTCAGTGCCAGTCTGCTGTTTTGCCTGTATAAAATTCGGGTCAAAACGAAGTCCATGAAGACAACTGTGAAGACGAAGATGGTACGAAACGATAATAAGCGTCTCCGGGTTGGTTCCAGCCACGTTATCATCACTCTTGGCTTTGATCCCGAAGGTCAGAGCCGCCTTGGCCGCTGCATGGGTTTATTCGAGGATTACTGCGTTGTTACCCAGAGTATCCGCGGCGGTGTTGAGGTTACTGTGGAAGTTCGGGATGAGCAGGGAAAAGTCATCTATGACTCTCGCGAGATATGTGAAGAAAAACCGACCTGACCTTGAGCTTCTGCCCGAAATACTCCTCAATCAGAGGCTCAAGGATCGAGTCAATGAACTTCTTGAGATTCAGGTTGCGGTGCCGTGGCATAGGTTAATCCTTTTCCTCTCTTATTCACATGCGTTACTGTATCGGCCAGCCGCCATGCTTGTCAATCGTTCGATCTATTTCAGCCATCAGGCGGATGGTCTCAGTCAAGGACGAAACGATGCATCGATAGTGTTGAAGATCATCGTAGGATAGCTTGCGACCCTTGCGATCCTTGAGCCATTTCTGGCATACCTGATAGCCGCCAATGTGAAACTCCCAGACATTCTGCGGCACGTTGTCGAAGTATTGCTCTCTGTTGATCCAGATGCGACCTGTCGGCGCTGCCTGCCCCGGTTCCGTGTAACGCACTTTTTCCACGTGGTTATCACCGGCTACGTCGAATTTGGTCTTCGGTGGCACCTGTTTCTCCATCAAATGCAGGCCAACCAGCTCTTCACCCAGGCCACACAGAGCACGAAACAGTGGCTGTTTGGACGTCAACGGTAGACGCGGAAAGTCAGTCTTGAGAAACTCCGAGTACTGGCTGCGATACGTAGGCGAGTGAAACACGGCGTACATGTAATTGAAAACATCTTCCGGCCCGAACGTACCCGTAGCATGGCCATCCTGGCCATGATTATTCACGGGCAAGACGCCTGTGCCACTGGTAGCATGGTCATCCTGGCCATGATTATCCACGGGCGAGACGCCTGTGCCACTGGTAGCATGGTCATCCTGACCATGATTATTCGCGGGCAAGATACCGGTGCCACAATCATGCTGTTTATGTCCTGCGTTATCGAAATAACCTCGCCATCTCCATTCTTTAAAATCAGCCTTCTCAGGGTTATAGTAGGTGTACTCAATGCATCGCCCCAGATCCTTTTCATCCCGAATGAGGTGGTCATAATACTCCGGTTGCCAGAACCGGCCTTCCCGCTTAAGCAGCTTGTTGGCTTTCTTAGCAGTGAATGATTTCCAAGAATGCAAAATGTCAGAAAGTTCGTGACCGGGCTCCGGCCGAACAACTACATGAACATGATTTGGCATGATGCACCAGGCCAGAAGGCGATAGCGTTCTCCTTCAAAATGAAGCAGCGCAGCACGCAGCACGGCAGCGACTCGCTGGTCTGATAAGTAGCATTCTCCAGCGCCTTGATCAAGATACTTTTCAACTCGCTCCGAGAACAAAGCGGTCATCTGTTGCTTTTCCGAGTGCGATAGTGCCTTTTTCCGCTTCCGAGCTTTCGTTGTCAATCGCTTCCGTTCAGCCTCAATCTCGGCCAAAGTCGATCTCGGCAGTGAATCCGCAAGGCGGAATGTGACAAAGTAGATGGCTTTTTCCTGGGTCCAATGGGGAAGATAGGCACCTTGACGGATGTGAAGCTCTGTAGCATGG
>CAZYRH010000199.1:0-3691 GCA_964650395.1 uncultured Ignavibacteriales bacterium | reverse complement strand
AAGGCCTCAGGATTGTCGGGAAACCGTGACAGCAGGTTCTGACATTCGTCAATGGCCTCGTCGAGCTTGCTCTGCTGTGCGTACAAAGTTGCCAGCCGTAAGTAGGGGTAGGGTGATTCGGGATGATATGTGCGAATGAGTTTTACATATTCAACCGCCTTTTCAAGGTTACCGTATTGTTGATAAACTTGAGAATATAATGACAGCGCCAGTTGATACTGCGGGTCGATGTGCAACACCGTGTCAAGGTGAGCAAATGCCGACGCCGTGTCCTGAGCAAAAGCAATGAAGACGATTGCATAGAACGTACGGCCTTCCTTGTCGTCAGGATAGTGGTTGACAAACGTTTCCAGTCTGATAAAGGATTCGTCAAATCTCTGTTCCAGCCAGAAACCGGAGTAAACATCCAGCAGGCTCTTTTCACGGAGAGGTAGTCTGCTTTTGTACTCCTGTGCGAGTGCAAAATACTTGGCGCCCTCCTGCTGGTGCCCTCGAAAAACATTCGCCATACCGATGCGCATGTACGCCAGAGCGAATCCGGGGTCAATCTCCAGAGCTCGGTTGAATTTTTCTATTGCCTCCTCGTATAATTCGAGCTCAAATTTTTCCATGCCTTCATGGTACAGTCGGTAGGCTTCCGGCGAGGATGAAGTGACCTCGGAAACACTTACTAAGGCTGCCCTCAGCTCGGAAATGTTGAGTCCGTCAGCTATTTTCTCGGTCAGACTGTCAACCAGCGCGAAGGCGTCTTTGCCTACCACTTTTGTACCCAGGAGGATCTTGCCTGTGGCGACCTCCTCCAGGCGGGCATCGATCCTGATATTGTCTCCAAGCCTGTACAGCGACCCCGACAGAAGATTGACGGCCCCCAGCGCCCGGGCGGCGCTGAGCATGTCGGCGTGAGTGTACGAATCAGCATCCCCCTTCTTCTCACGGTGGAGGTAGTCGAGCAGGCGCTGGCGGCTGATAAGATTGATCGCCTCACTCTGCGCTAAATCTGTCAGGAGTATCTCCGGTAATCCAGTCTCCATCCAATCGAGTGTAGAGTCACCGGTCTTGTTTTCAAAGCTGAGGATTGCGAGGCTGTTCTCTCCTGCGTGCAAAGTTAACACACCGTCTGAACCGGAAGTGTAAAAGATAGTCTTTATCACCAAACCCAACGCAACCAGAACCACTACCAGAAGTGCAAATTGGTTCCAGCGGGGCTTGTATGTCGGCCTTCTCTTAAACTCTTTTGGTACCTCCCTCACTGCGGAAACGGTTTCGCTCGGGCCGCTGTCGTACTGACGCCGGAGATTTCTCAAATCTACTACGAGGTCACGGGTGTCTTGATAGCGGTCATTGGGGTCCTTTTGAAGACATTTTTCGATAATTATTCCCAACGCCTCCGGAACGTTTGGGTTTTTTAGTTGCGGCGCCTCAGGATTAGACTCAAGAATCTTGGCCAGAGTGGAAACCGGAGAGGAGCCTTCGAAAGGCAGATGACCAGTGGCCATTCTGTACAACAGTACGCCAAAAGAGAAAATGTCCGAACGAATGTCCACCTCTTTACCTTGTGCCTGCTCAGGCGACATGTAGGCAACCGTTCCCACGATTTTACCCACTTGGGTCAGTCGCTGAGAGATAGTTTCAGTGCTGTCTGCTTTGTCTCCCCACTGCAATGGGTCAAGAGGCTTGGCAAGACCGAAGTCAAGAATCTTCGGCTCACCATCTTTATTGACCATAACGTTGAGCGCTTTGATGTCACGATGTACAACATTGATTTTGTGGGCAGCAGCCAGACCCGAAGCAATTTTCTCAGCGAGACGAACGACAGTAGCCATATCGTTAACTCGGCTTTGCAGGTAAACCGTTAGGGGCTCACCTTCGACACGCTCCATGACGATATAGTTCAACTCACTGCCGCTGGTGGGGTCCGCAGCAACACCGATGTCATAAACAGCGGCCACATTGGGATGGGAAATCTGGGCGGCCGTTTGGGCTTCTCGCTGAAAACGCTTCTTCCTCTCAGTGTCACCAAAAAATTCTGACGTTAGAATTTTCAATGCCACCAAGCGATTCAGCTTCTGATCCTCAGCCAGATACACCTGACCCATGCCTCCTTCGCCGAGCTTTTTCACAACTTTGAAATTGCCGATCATCTGGCCGGAATTTAACATGCTGGATCCTTTTTTAAGAGAACCATGGTAATGTCGTCCGAACGGGGTGAGTCTTGGACAAACTTCTTAATATCATCCGTTAAACACCGAGCTATTTCATGAGGCGGCTGATGCCTAAGACTGGTAACCAACCGCTCTGTTCTCTCATCGCCGTAGTATTGCCCGTTCCTTTCAGCTTCGGTAACGCCGTCGGTAAAGACAATCAACAGATCCCCGTTATACATTTTCACCGTTTCCTCGGTCCAATCGCTGAAATTGAAAGCGCCAATCATAGTGCCGCAGGCTTCAAGATATTCCACCTTTCCCTCCTTTCGCACCAGTAAAGGTGGATTGTGTCCCGCATTGCAGAACATTATCGTATCTTCTTTAGGGTCTACCAATCCAAGGAACAAGGTGGCAAAATCTTCCGGAGCGCTGTGATTGAACAGTTGCATGGAGACCTGTTTAACCGCCATGGATAAATCAAACTGACTGTTATCATATAGTATCCTAAAGGAAGCTAAGATATTTGACATCAGAAGCGCTGCTCCCATTCCCTTCCCACTGACATCAGCTACCATGAACAAAAGCCGTTCATCGGGCAGCAGGGCCAAGTCATACAGGTCTCCGCCTACCGCCCGGCATTGCTCTTGGTAGGCATGAATTCTGTATCCGGGGAGTTCAGGAGGCTCAGGAGTGAGAAGGTTCCTTTGAATTAACGAAGCCCGCCTGATCTCTGATTCAATCACCTGCTTCTCGCGCCGCTCTGTGAGCAAGGTGTAGTTCAGCAATCGGAAAGCAATAAGATTTCCAAAAGCAGCTAACAGTCGCAGGCAATCATCATCGTATCGATGCTGGGGGTTGGTAGTATCGGCATACAATATCCCCAAAACCTTTCCCTCCACAAACAGAGGTACAGCCATAGCCGATTTCAGCTCTGACATAATGATAGATTGTTGCGCAGCAAAACGCGGATCAGTTAACGGATCACTGATCAGGATAGAGTTTTTATCAGTCAAAATCTCATTGACGATCGTTCGGGAAAGATTAAACGAACCGGGATCTTCTCCGCTAGACAAATGACTGGCGGCCACGTAGATGTCTTCCCGACCACTGGACGTGAGTAATACCGCCAATCTTTCAGCAGGTACAGCTTTCGCAACCAGGGCCAGCGAGCGTTGTAACATCACCTCTCTCGGTTCCGGCAGAACAAGCATCTTCGCCATCTCAAATAGAGTGGGCAATACTTCCGGACGATCAGTCACCTTTGCCGGCAGAGGTTGAAGAGCATCTTGGATCGACAAATAGACTGACTTTTCAGGATCAGTCGTGGCAAGTAATTCGGTTGTAGGCACTTTGGTCAGACCGGATGACGGAGGTTCATCGCTAACAGCCAACTTGAACTCCGTGTGACCAAACATAATATGATCCCCAGGCTTAATCTGAATACGAGAAGTTACCCTTCCTCCGTTCACCATAGTCCCGTTGTGACTGCCAAGATCGACCAGAAAACACTCTCCGGTTGAGGGCAGTACTTCAATCTCAACATGTTT
>CAZYRH010000198.1:1558-3697 GCA_964650395.1 uncultured Ignavibacteriales bacterium | reverse complement strand
ATGCTTCTGGTCGCCACGCCATTTGTGCTGCTGCAGAATTTCTTGGTAGAAGCGATATCGAAAACATCGGCAACAACGGTGACTATATGGGACACACAAGTACCTCTGCTGCCGCTTATTGGCGTAATCCTTTTGGTTGGCATTCTGATCACATGGCGACGACAGCTGACCCGGTTGAGGCTGTTGGCCGGTATTGCTGTTGTTGTTATGAACGTTTTTGCACAGCAAATAACAGACTATTACTTGGATCACAAATTCTACGACTTGCAGCAAAACTGGCATTACTTGGCTTATGCCGTGTTTGCCTATTTTGTGTATCGTGATCTGAAGCCGCGTCGGGTGACCATGGCCGGAATAATGCTGACAACCTTTGTCGGGGCACTTTTCCTTTCCGCATTTGACGAAATCTTCCAGATGCAGTTGAGTAGTCGAGTCTTTGACATTAGTGACATTGCCAAGGACCTGTGGGGAACGCTTATGGGTATCCTTTGGATATATTTGGCTACGGCTTATCCGGACACTCTTCGGAAAGAATGGAAACGAATTAGGCACAGAAGATTCAAAGGCTACTTAAATCATCCGCCGAGTTTGATCGTTCTCATGTTTTTGTTCGCTGTCTTGTTTCTTTGCTTCAGTTCCCTGCTGACCGATGTATCATATTGGCTTACGATGGCTTTGCTTACTGTATGCGGCTTTGCTTGCATTTTTTTTGCGTTGCATATCAGTCGATTTCATTGGTTCAAACTTGCCATTGTCGCAATTCTGGCAATCGTAGTGGTTACTCAGACGTTTTTCATTATTAGACATCGCTCTGACTATATCATCCACAACCAGTATGGTCTAACAGTCTATAAGGGAATACCGATTATCTTTTTTGATGTGATGATATTCCCGGACGGGTCGTTCCGGCTGGTCGACAAGAAGCATTACTTTAACATTCGCGACCAGCGGTTTTTTCTATCGCATAAGACCGATATCATTGTCATCGGAAGCGGCAGCTACGGGATGGGTGGTACTGGATTTCCGAAAGATGAACCGGTACAGTTTCTGTATAATGAATATTCCCGACGGGGCACTCAGGTGGTAATCCTTAAGACCCCGGAGGCCTGCAAGCTGTTTAACAGATTAAAGGGACAAAACAAGAGTGTTCTTTTCATTCTCCACAACACCTGTTGATGATAGGCAGGTTGCCAAGGGACCACAAATCAGGTCTTTGGGAAGAGGCCGGGTGGTAATCACATGGTGGCTCATAATCATCTGGTTGATCCTGATGTTTGTCGGTACGATGTCAGCCGTAAAGCCTGACTGGCTTGAGAGATTTTCGAAATTAGGCGTAGAGGCTGAAGCGCGCGCATATAAGAACTATGGCGATGCTGCTTTATATGACGGTCAGCATGCCAAAGCCGTTGCGCAGTACGAAAAGTCACTCGAAATCAAGCCTGAGCAGGTCGGGGTCATGATAAACTTGGCAATTGCGTATAGATATGCCGGAGCGGTCGAAAAGGCCGTCAAAACGCTGCGGGAGGCATCAACGATAGGAACTGAGCGCGAAGGGCTGATTTACTACAATATGGGAGAAATACTGGAGGGCATGGGCAAAGCACGTCAGGCAATTACGCTATATAAAAAGGCCGTCGGTACAATAGTTGAACAGGACCTTGTATATCGCAGGCTTGGTAAAATATATCTCGGAATGCAGGACTACGAGAATGCCCTGCTGGCATTCGAAAGCACTCTTGCTTGTCAAACTGATACAGATGTGCCTTATCTCGACATGCTTCATCGCAGCCTTGATGTTTATAAAAACGACACGGTTCACCTTCCCATTATCGAAGAGCAGCTTGCCCGGGGAGCTGGAATCGAGGATATGGGCATGTACGATATAGAAATTATTCACCAGCTGCATAAGACCGATCCCGAAATCGCTAAAACACACAACCACCTGGGTTATATCCATATCCACCTGGGTGATATTGATAGTGCCGAAAGGCATTTCAGGAAATCATTGGAAATCTGGCCTAATAACATCGATGCTGTCCGCAGCCTGGAAGTGATAAGACGGATGCAGAAATCCCAAAAGATCAATATGCCCGAAAATCTGCAAATGGGGTAGGAGTCGCAGGCTCCCGTATGCTTTTG
>CAZYRH010000198.1:0-1458 GCA_964650395.1 uncultured Ignavibacteriales bacterium | reverse complement strand
CTACAAAGCGTTCACGTGATATGGGTCGGTGCTTGGTACCTGCGCCGATTTACTGATTGAAAATTCAGCGATGATATTTGCAAGGCATCTTTTAGTGGTATGTGCTGCGCTAAGCATGGCTGGATGCACGCATTTTTTCCTCAATCATGCCAAAGTACCAGGAACAGTACTCGTTGTCTATTGCGTAGATACGGAATCAAATGCTTTCAACTACGGCCAGTTTTCTCAGTCATTGAATCTGAACAGTTTTGTACCAAACAACATCATTGGTCAAACGTTTGACAGCACCTGGCGGGACAGCCTCACGGACAGCTATGGAAGCTCTCTCAAAATCACCTGGTTTCTCATGACGATTGAAGGATATCGCCATACCCCCCAGGGAATCAATGCGATACCGGAGAAATTTCTGAAGCATTTCGGTGAAAGGTTGTCAGATTATGGGGACGAGATTGGATGGCACTACCATCATGCCGATTGGTATTGGAACAAGCAAAAAAAGCAATTCGGATGGAACCAGATTCAAACCTTTTCGGATTCGGTCTACCGCGAAAAATCCGACCGGCAACTTGCCTTTACGCAGTTAGCTTCGTTCATCTACCTAAACCAAATATATCCCGCCTCCTTCCGAGCCGGCTGGAACTGGGAAAACACTGACTTCAGCAACTGGCAGGACAGTCTGATTCCGTTTGACTACTCGAACAACTGGCCGGAAGTGGACAAAAATGTCATCGTATACCGTCCCAGCCATACAAGTGTTTTTGAAAGCGGGAACCTATATCGAACGATTGTTAGATGTGTCGACAAGCTGGATACGACGTATATTAAGTCATTATTTGAGAAAGCCGACAAAGGTGAAAATGTGATTCTGTCTCATTATACGCACAACTACGGCGGCACCTCTAAAAAGAACAACACGCTCAAAGCAAGAGCACGAGCAATGCATAACTATTTGACCCGTCTGAGCAGTAGGTACAGTATTTCATTTCGCTACTGCTCTGCCAGGGAGGCGGCAGACCTACTTTCAGGGACTATCTGCTCAAACGACTTTGACATAGATGTATCCTTCGACCCGCAAAACAGAACTATCAGGGCGGAGTTTGATGAGCGCGTCTTTGGAACACCCATCGTATGTTATGAACGAAAGGATGGCTGGATCGATGCTGCCTTTATGAAATTGAACGTGCCCCTTAAGAGCTGGGAGTATCCCGTTGAAGACGCTGGAATAGCAGGTTTCATTGTAGCAAGTGTTAGCAAATGTGGGCAGAGCTTTTTGTCCGATAGAATGGTTCCCCAAAAGTAGCGTTTTCAAAATGCATACCGTAGCTCTCCGCTTCCTACAAAATATGTTCCTGTTATCAATTCTACGCTGTCGCCAAGCCAATTGCCCGGGGGAGAAGATTGTTTTTCACTCCATTCTTGTGTATCTTATTCCCCATGTCTATCAAGCCGACACACACG
>CAZYRH010000197.1:0-3697 GCA_964650395.1 uncultured Ignavibacteriales bacterium | reverse complement strand
TCCTTGTTGTTTCGTGCCGTAATTTAACCTGTTACCTATGTCCCCGGTCTATTCTAGACCTGGCAGAACTCATCAAGAATGATCGCCTTGGCTTTCTTGCTCGCTTGTTGATAGCGATCTCTGACAGCCTCCAGGTAAGCGCGTCGTTCCTTCTTCCCCATATCACAACTCCTATATCTCGGTTACCTGTAATATGAGGCAACGACTCTAATCGCACCCTACTTCCGAATCCTTTCGGTTACATTATTTGTGAGGCAATTCGGGCTTTCATTTTGATTACTTTGTAACTTGCCCCGTGCCGTTGGCTATGTGTATATTGAGAATGTTATGGCTGGGATGACGGTTGAAAAGCTATTCAATGCCCGCAATCAGTACCTTGAGTTGACTCGTTTGAGTAGTAGCGAAGAGAGTATGAACAAGGAGATTCTTCAGCCAGAAGTACATCGGCCTGGCCTGGCATTGACCGGCTTTTTGGAACGTTTTGCTCACAAGCGAGTCCAGGTTTTGGGTGAAACGGAAATGGCGTACATCAGTCGGCTGTCGCATGATCGACTCCGTGAAATTTCTCATATCCTCTTCGAGCACAATATCCCGATGGTGATAATAAGCAAAGGAATAGCTCCTCCCTCAGAGTTCATTCAAGCCGCCGATAGATTCCACACAGGTGTTTATTCCAGCCGCTTGACGACGGCGGAATTGATCAGCCGTCTCTCAGCCTATCTCGACCATGTTTTTGCCCCATCCATCACGGTCCATGGCACTCTGGTTGATGTGTATGGGGTGGGGCTTCTCTACACCGGCAAGTCGGGAATTGGGAAGTCAGAGGTGGCTTTGGACCTGGTCGAACGAGGCCACCGCCTGGTGGCTGATGACGTGGTCAAGATTACCAGAACCATCCAGGAAGTAATTATTGGCAGCGGTGAGGAGCTTCTGGGACATCACATGGAGATCCGAGGGGTTGGTATCATTGATATCGAAGAGCTGTTTGGAATCCGGGCAATACGCCTCCAAAAGCGGATTGAAGTGGAGGTCAATCTGGCCCTGTGGTCTGAGACGGGGGAGTATGAACGTTTGGGGATCGAGGATAAACGAACGTCTATATTAGGGGTGGAAATACCGTTTATCGTGGTCCCCATTTCTCCAGGAAAAAACATTACTGTCATTTCTGAAGTTATTGCCATGAATCATATGCTCAAGGTGTATGGAGAGAACTCGGCGCTTGAATTCTCCAAAAAACTCTCTGAACGTCTCAGCCGGCTGTCCTCCACAAAGGATTATCTGGAGTCAGATTCCGAGTAACGATGTCCCCTTCGTCGATAGCCCCATGGCTTGGTAGAGCCCCGGCGTTTCCATGTCTATTATTCACTTGACCCTAACGACGTTTTTCGTAAGTTTAGTTTATTACAATATCCTGAGAGGAAATGGCGGTGTAGCTCAGTCGGTTAGAGCAGCGGAATCATAATCCGCGTGTCCGGGGTTCGAGTCCCTGCACCGCTATGATACTTGATAGCAGATGTGACTTGTCGAGCAGGTTGAAAGTATTGAGCTTCCCTTATAGAATGTATAAATTGTAACTGGCAGGTCTCTTCGAGACCTGCCCTACAGTTCGTTCTATTGCATTTACAAAATTACATCACGGCTATTTCATTGTCCCTTCGGAAGTATTGACACGGTAATAAGGTTTCAATGTTGTTTATACGAAAACCTCACTCGGTATTCGATTCTACCAGCTTCACGAAAGCATCGACCTCCGCCAGTTGCCGATTGACTGTGTTCGTCCAGAAGTCCTCCTGAGTCAGGTCGACGCCGAGATGCTTCTGTGCGACATCTTCGGTGGTCATGCTGCCGGTGTCGGCCAGCAGCGCACGATATTTGTCAGCAAAAGAGGAACCCTCCATTTTGGCTCGATCATAAACTCCGGCGGAGAACAAGTATCCGAAAGTATAAGGGTAATTGTAGAATGGGATATCGGTGAGGAAGAAATGCAGCTTTGAGCACCAGAACAACGGGTGATAACCCACTTCATCAAGCATACCGGCGAAGGCCTTTTTCTGGGCTTCGACCATTATCTGGTTGAGACGGTCTTTCTGGACAACTCCGCTCTTCCGTTCGGTATAGAAAGCCTGGTCAAACAGAAAGCGGCAGTAAATGTCGGTAAACATGACATAGGCCGCTTGAAGTTTCTGATCCAGCAGCATTAGTTTTTCCTGCGGGTCAACAGCTTGCTCAAGAGCGGCATTGGTTACAAGGGTTTCAGAAAAGATTGAAGCGGTTTCGGCGAGATTCATGGGATACTCGGTAGCGAAAAACGGCTTTTCTTTCAGCACCCAGCTATGGTAGGCATGGCCCAATTCATGGGCCAGGGTCAAAAGGTTCTCGAATGTACCGGCGTAAGTCATGAAGATACGGCTTTGTCGCAAGGGTCCAGTGCCGGTGCAGTATCCTCCGCCTGCTTTGTTCGGCCGATCTTCAGCCTCGATCCATCGTTTATTCAAAGCCATCTGGATGAAGTCGGCTAGGTGAGTTGAAAATGGCCTGACATTATCAAGGATAAACCGACCGGCTTCCTCAAATGTGTAGAGCCGATCCATCTTGCCGCAGGGAGCGAATTCATCAAACCAACTAAACCTGTCGATAGCCAGCAGTTTCTTTTTTGCTTGGATGTAGGGATTCAACCGAGGCGTCTCGCGCTCAATCACACGCCACATGGTCTGAAGCGTCGCTTCCTGCATCCGTGCCATTGTTAGTGGCTCGAACAGCGGAGATTTCCAGTTGCGGTGCTTGTAGAGGGACAATCGGAAACCTGCCTGAGCATTTAGCGCAATGGCTGCGAGGTCTGCGCGTGACTCCCAAGCATCAGTGAGCTTGTGGAACGCCCGCTTGCGAGTCTCCCTGTCGGGGCTGGACATCTTGGTGGCAAGCTGCCCCAATGAGATAGTTGTTACCTTGCCTTCCTCTTCGAAGTCAACTTTTAATTCGCCGGCCATTTTATCGTAGAGATGGTTCCAGGTGTGGTAGCCGTTAACGCCTAACTCCAGAGTCAGTGACTCCAGCTCTATAGGCATCTTGCTTTTGGCTATCGTGCGCAGTTCATTCAGGTAGAAGGCTATCTCTTTCGTCTCCGGTGCATCAAGAAGCATCTCCCACTCCTGATCTGTCACCTTGAGGGAACGAGCCTCCAGCTCCGCGCGCAGCTTCTGCCAATCGGCAAGGTAGGTATCCCCTTCACTCGTGATAGCATGTGCCTCACTGTCGTTTACGTCCTGAGAAGTGAGGCATGCACAAAACGACTGCACCAGTTCGATGTTCTCATAAAGGGATTGGAGCTTCACTACAAAGTCAACCCAGGCGTGAAGCGAATGTTTATCGATGCCTTCAGGAAGAGTTTTCAGCATTGAAGCCGTGGCATTGAGATCTTTTTTGACCTTCTGGCGGAATTCTGCAAACTCTTTTGACTTACTTCCACCTGGGAAAATCGATTCGATATCCCATGTTGGGGCCGGTGGTATTTTTGTGGCGGTTGTCATTTTACTTCTCCACTCAATTAAGGTTGGTAAAACATCCAGGGCCAAACATAGCCAAATGACGGACTATAATCAAGCCTGCCAGTGTCGTCCCGGTAATAGTTTTTTGTGGGCCACTGATGTCCAGAGGCTGTCTGCTATGATAAAAGTCAAGGGTGATTTTGCGTGAGGCA
>CAZYRH010000196.1:0-3747 GCA_964650395.1 uncultured Ignavibacteriales bacterium | reverse complement strand
TGATCAAGCTCTTTGGTGACAGTTGAAACCTTGCTGGCTGAGAGCCGCTCACCGCCCAGAACATCAAGAATCTCGCCCACCTTCCTGGTCGACACACCCCGCAGAAACATCGCCCGGATCGTCTCCTCCAGGGAACCATCCACACGCCGGTACCGCTTGAAAAGCCCCGGCTGAAATTTGCCTTCCCGATCCCGCGGCACCTTCAAATCAAGTGCTCCCACCGAGGTCAACAAACTCCGCTGCCGATACCCATTGCGATGGCCGCGACGCTGACAGTTGCGCTGGTAACGACCGGCATTGATGAAACCATTAAAATCAACGGCCAAGACCTTGTCATACACCCGCTTGGCCACATACCGGCAGCCCTGGTCAAAGTGCATCTGAAACATATCCTTGACTTCACTCGTGGCAAAAGATACGTTGTGCCTGTCAAAATCGAGTTCTCTGTAAGGCATGAGGTGTCTCCTTCTGTAAGTCGCTAAAAACCAAAGGATACACCTTCTGCCTTTTAAACACTTCTAAAGATATTACCTGAGAAATCTTCTCAGAAATCTATTGTGTATTTTCATGCTATTTTTTATTATATTATAATTAGGATGGCTGACACAAACGAAGTACACCGGGAGATTGAAATGAAGCTGGATCTTGGTTCGTTTACCAACTATCTAAAGCTTCTCGGTTTTCTGGGCCAGGTAGAGTCTGAAGAGCGTTATGTAAACGGATTTTTTGATACGGAAGACAGGCAGTTAGCTGATGACGGGTGGGGGCTGCGGGTGCGTGCGGAAAGCAGGCGCGGACTGGTAACATTGAAAGGAGAACTCCCCAGTTCCGGCTCGGCCAAAATACGAGAGGAAATCGAGGCAGAAGTCCCACGAGGCGAGGCGCTGGACGTTCTTAATCTTCACAAGGATGTGATGGGTTTCTTCCAACCGCCTATTGACTTTGTCAAGAAAAAGTGGGGGGAGATAAAAGTTACCAAACTGGCTCACTTTGAGAGCATCCGGCAGAAAAAGACATTCCGGATTGGCGACCATAATTACATGTTGGAGCTGGATAAAACGGAATTTGCTGACGGTTCAGTAGATTACGAGCTGGAGCTGGAACTCCCAGATGAGAGCCGAATTATAATCGTCGAGGATAAACTTCGCAAACTATTTGCCTCTCTTGACATCCCGTTCAAAGTGCAAGTCGAAAACAAGCTCGAGCGAGCCTTGAAAAAGATCGGTATATTTTAACACCAGATCAAAGAAGTGTGACACGTTCCATCCTCTTAGGTACGGGGGACAAGTCATGTGCAGCTCCAATGAGACAAATAGCCTGGTGACCGTTCTCCAAAGGCTTTATTTAATTCCCAACTCGGTTTGCTCCATTCGGAGCCTGATCTACACGTAATTCTGGGCATTGTTCAAGCCAAACACTTCCAAAACTCACTCGAAAGACTTGTCTTTGCGGCTCGTTAGCCTTACTTTCTAATTCTGTTGCCGTATAAGTTTGTGTTTACGGTTGAAGTATGGACGTAAGTTAACTGAAATTCAATGAGGTTTACTATGGCAGGAATTGTCGGTTACGGAGCGCACCTCCCACGACACCGGATTAAAGTCGAAGAAATCGCTAAGGTGTGGGGAGCGGATGCGCCCAGTTACAAAAGAGGCCTGATGCTTCGGGAAAAATCAGTCCCTCCTCCCGATATGGATACCATTACTCTGTCGGTTGAGGCGGCCAAGAATGCGCTGAAGCGAGCCGGTAACATTGATCCAGCGGATATCGGCGCCATCTACATCGGCTCTGAATCCCATCCTTATGCGGTAAAGCCCTCCGGTACAACCGTGGCTGAAGCAATTGGCGCTACACCCGATATTCACTGCGCCGATTATGAGTTCGCCTGCAAAGCCGGCTCCGAAGCGATGTTTGTCTGCATAAACCATGTCACTGCCGGTGCGATGCTGTATGCGCTTGCTATCGCTGCCGATACATCGCAGGGGGCGCCCTCCGATGCGTTAGAATTTTCAGCGGCGGCCGGGGCGGCGGCGTTTATCATGGGCAAGGACAATCTGATCGCGGAGTGCCTTTACACACATTCGTACATGACCGACATGCCCGATTTCTGGCGACGGGAACATCAATTCTATCCCCAGCACGGCGGACGGTTTACCGGTGAGGAAGCCTACTTTGCTCACACCAAAGGAGCCACTAACGCCCTCCTCAAAAAGGCCGGTATGACCGCAAAAGATTTCACGTACGCTGTCTTCCACCAGCCCAATGGCAAGTTTCCTCAGAAAGTGGCCTTTGATCTTGGCTTCACTCAAGAGCAAATAGACCCGGGGTGGCTGGCGCCGATACTGGGCAACACCTATTCCGGCGCATCGCCGATTGGATTGACGGCTACGCTCGATGTCGCTCAGCCGGGTGATCTGATTATGATGTGCTCGTACGGCTCCGGCGCCGGTTCTGATGCTTTCGTCTGGAAAGTTACCGAGCGGATAAACGAGGTACGCGACAAGGCGGTACGAACCAGAAAGCTTCTGGATGAGAATCTGATTTATGTCGACTACGGAACTTACGCCAAGTTCCGCCGCAAAATCCGCAAGAATGATTAGGAGGTAAACTGTAATGAGAGACGTTTGTGTTGTCGGTGTCGGCATGAGTCAATGGGGAGAGGTGTGGCGCAAGTCGCTGCGTCAGCTTTTTGTCGACGCCGCCCTTGAAGCGATAGATAAATCCGGGGTTGACCACCTGGATTCACTATATGTCGGCTGCATGTCGAGCGGGTTGTTTGTCGGGCAGGAGCACATTGGAGCGCTGATGGCTGATTACCTCGGCATGCCTGGCCTTCCGGCGGTGCGGGTAGAGTCTGCCTGTGCCTCTAGCGGGATGGCCTTCCGGCAGGCGTTTATCGAAGTTGCAGCCGGTGTTTCCGACATCGTGATGGCCAGCGGTGTGGAAAAGATGACCGACTGCTCTGGCGCCGACGCCACCTTTGCCTTGGCAACTGCGGCCGATCAGGAATATGAGGTCTTTCACGGAGCCACATTCCCCGGTTTGTATGCCATGATGGCACATGCCCACATGGATAAATACGGCACCACGCGCGAGATGCTGTCAGCAGTTTCAGTCAAAAATCACAAAAACGGCGCCAAGAACCCTGTTGCTCAGTATCCGTTTGAGATCACACCGGAGCAAGTGGCTAAATCGGTAATGATTGCCGACCCGCTGAGGATTCTCGATTGTTCACCGATTACAGACGGCGCCGCAGCAGTCATTGTTACCTCAGAAGAGATGGCCAAAAAACTGGGTAAGCCATACATCAAAGTGCTTGGCTCCGGATCTGCGACCGACTACATGCAGTTGGCCCAGCGCGAAGATATGACCACAATCAAGGCTGCTACCTTGGCTGCCGAGCGTGCCCTGAAGATGGCGGGCAAAACAATCAAAGATATGCAATTCGCCGAAGTGCATGACTGTTTTACCATTGCTGAAATCGTTGTACTTGAATCGATTGGTCTGTACAAACCCGGCCAAGCCGGTCCGGCCACTCTGGCAGGGGAAACGGCGTTGGAAGGCAAGTTCCCTGTGAACAGTTCCGGCGGATTGAAGTCGAAAGGCCATCCGGTGGGAGCTACCGGCGTGGCGCAAGTTGTCGAAGTGTACAAACAACTGACCGGTCAGGCGGAAAACGGCCGCCAGATTCCCGGCTCGCCGAAGATCGGCATGGCCCAAAATATGGGTGGCTCAGGAGCATCCTCGGTG
>CAZYRH010000195.1:0-3762 GCA_964650395.1 uncultured Ignavibacteriales bacterium | reverse complement strand
TTTATTAACAACCGGCCCAAGCACCCCCCTGTCTTTTTCCTCAGTGCGGTAATCAAACAAGCCTCAAGTGGAGATGCTGCAAGAAGACCATGATAATCAGGCCAACATTCACTCATTATGCTACCGTTGCCAGTAGAACTGATGGCCAGTATCACCGCCGCCAAGAGAAATTCGAAGGCACGGCGATGCTCAGAATAGCGCTGGTGGGCTGCTGTGATTTCTTGCGGACAAAGATGAGGCTGAGTCAACGTTGGAGTGACTGCCGGGGGGTTGAAAGCACTTGACATATCCGAAGACCCAGAGATATATTCGTAATATGTCACAAGATAAACATCAGTCATTCTTCGACGTGCTGGCGGCTGAATGGGATCTCATGTTCACCGCCGAGGACCTGGAACGGCTCTCCCACATTGTCGATAGCTTAGAGGTGAAGGAAGGAATAGATGTCCTTGATCTGGGCTGCGGTACCGGCGTTCTTTTTGACCTGCTTCGCCGCAAGGTCGGCCCAAGCGGTTCGGTTACCGGTGTTGATTTTTCCATACAAATGGTGCGAAAAGCTCACCAAAATTTCCCTTTTGTTAATGTTAATGTTGTGGATGCCGACACCGTCATGCTTCCCTTTGCTGATTCTACCTTTGACATGGCGGTGGTCTTTTCGGCCTTCCCTCATTTTTCTGATCAGCAGAGTGCGATTAGCGAAACCCATCGAGTTTTGAAGCCAAAGGCCACATTTTACATCATCCACCTGATTTCTTCCAAAGAGCTTTCAGAGCTACATCATAGAATAGGTGGGGTAGTGGAACATGATGAAATTCCACCTGCGACGAAATTGCGGAATATGCTCAACAGCAACAAGTTTGTCGATGTGACAATTGAAGATCATCCCGGCCTTTACCTCGCCTCGGCGGTAAACTCTAAGTAGATAATCCCTCTTTATGGCACCATCCTCCCCTCTTCCGAAAGTCAGATTTGTCGCTCACACTGCTTTATATCTTGCCCTGGCTGTACTTCTTCCCATCGCTTTCCATGCCTTTGGCCCGGGTGGCCGGATCTTTCTGCCCATGCACCTTCCGGTTTTGCTGGCTGGATTTCTGGCAGGACCGCTTAGCGGCTTGATTGTGGGGATATTTGCACCCGGTCTATCCAACCTACTGACTGGCATGCCACCACCCTATGCCGTGCCGCTTATGTCAACGGAGCTTCCCATCTATGGGCTGGTTGCCGGAATCGCCTACAATCGATTGAAACTGAATATGTACCTTGCTCTCATCATTGCCATGGTAATGGGTCGAGTCATGTTCGGCCTCAGCCTTTTTGTATTAGCTCTATTCATCGATTTGCCTTACTCCGCAGCAAAGTTTTTCTCAGCCGGTGGGGCGATTATCGCCGGCTTGCCGGGGATAATCTTACAGATTCTGCTCATTCCCCTCATCGTGGCAACAGTCAAAAGACAACGCCACGCATAGCCAGCGGTTATAAGCTGGTACCTAAAGCAAAGCCCTTGGTAGTGTGATGTCCCAGAAATACATGCTAATAAAAAAAGCAGCAAATTAAATCGTGGCATGGGCATCTTGCCCATGATTCACGGGCATGATGCCCGTGCTACTGCAAAAGAATATGTGAACATATATTTAGGACGCAACAGTAGATGATTCATTAAAATCTTGAAAAGCTAAACGTCTGTTGGTACCTTATTCTCGCAAAGTCATTGAGAAAAAACTGAATGGTCACCAAAACAACCGAAAGAGAAGTTGCCGGCTGGCTCAGTGGGGAAATAAACGGGATTCTGTCACAGGGCGGATATCCCTTTAAGGACAGCACAATAGAAACTGGGTTATCCGGCAAAACCTATCGCTTTCCTGATATAGTCGTATGGTTCGACAGGAGCGCCAGAGACGCTTTTGCGTTTATCGAAATAAAAGCCCCTGGGAAGCCAGAAGATACAGGTAGAATTCCAGAGGTCGCCGCTCGACTAAAGGTCGAATATGCTCTGACCTGGAATTTCACAGAAGCAGTTCTGTTTCACGTTGGCAAGGCACTTGACATCAAGAAGACGTACCCCAGGTACGTTCTCGCGACTTTGGACGAGTGGTTACGCGAAGACAAAAGAATTGTGCTTCGAAAACACCTTAGGGATTTCCTTGACGATTTGAAAGAACTACACGAGAAAGGTCATCTTCACAAGTTTCCTCCTGACAAGTACTTCTTCATTAAGCTGCTTCAAGATTCGACAGAAAAACTCCACGGCTATTTCGATGATTATCTGAGCAGGGCAATGCAAAAAATGCAATTCAGAAATGACATCGAGGCCTTTCTTGTCGAGCAGGGCATTCCTAATTTGTCAACACCGGACACACGTGAGCTGCTCGCGAGACAGTGGTCGTATGGGCTGGTCACACGAATTCTATTCTACCTGACAATAAGGCGCCACTTTTCACGCTTACCTGACATTATTAAGGAATCAGCAGAAGCAAGGTCGATGGACCGAGTGATTTGCAAGGCGTTTGAAAAAGCCCGTGAGGTGGACTGGCAGGCCGTGTTCGAGTCGAACGACCCCATCGAAAAGATCGGCATCCCCAAAAGCTGCGACAATGTCTTGACTGACCTGCTAAAGAGACTCGGCGAGTACAACTTTGGAGAGCTGGGAGAAGATGTTATCGGCGAGGTTTTTGAAAGCCTAATACCCGAAAATGAGAAGCAGAGGTTAGGTCAATACTTTACTCGGGAGGACCTTGTAGATTTCATAATCGGATTTGTAGTTCAATCGCCCGAAGGTCATTACATTGACCCAACTTGCGGCAGCGGCACATTCTTGAATCGGCTCTACTCTCGAATTAAATGGTTGGCAAACTACAACAAGTCCCACATTGATTTGTTATCACAAATCTGGGGTATTGATATTGCCAAGTTTCCTGCGGGATTGGCCACCATCAATCTCTTTCGGCAGGAAATCCACAATTACACGAATTTTCCCAGAGTAAAGGTGATAGATTTCTTTAACGTCTCTCCAGGACAAGAACTCGAATTTCCTCTGCCAAAAGCGGTTCCTAAGGGCGCTGCAACGAAGGTGGTTGAGCTGCCGCATTTCGCAGGCATGGTGGGCAATTTCCCTTTCATTCGCCAGGAAAAAATTGAAAAGAAAAAGAAGGGGTATAAGAAGAAGCTAACGAAGAGGTTAGCGTTAGACTGGTTCCACGAATATCGAGACTTGTTTGAGCAAAAGAAGATCAGAAACGCAGAACTAGAAAACAGCAAGACGCTGAATCACACAGACTATACAGAGTATCTTGACCGCTTAGTGCAGAAAAAGCAGATCGATCTGAAGTTATCCGGTCAGGCTGACATGTTCGCCTACCTTTTCCTGCACTCTGCAAAGTTCTTGGAACATGACGGGAGAATGGGGTTTATTACTTCAAATTCCTGGTTGGATGTCAGCTACGGCTACGTACTCAAAAGGTTCTTTCTGGAAAACTTCAAGATCATTGCAATTGTCAGTTCCTGGGTAGAACCATGGTTTCACTTTGCATCGGTAAACACAGTCTTTACAATCGTTGAACGGTGCGATGATGCTAATCTGCGTAATGAGAATTATGTGAGATTTGTCAAAGTCAAAAAGAAGCTTGAAGAACTGATCCCATACCGTGATCTGGCTTACGAAGAATCTCCACGCTGGGGGCATATTGATGGCTTGGTCAGAAAGATTGAATACTCCAAGATTCCGGATGACCAACAACAGATTTCATCCACAGAAGATGATGACTT
>CAZYRH010000194.1:0-3781 GCA_964650395.1 uncultured Ignavibacteriales bacterium | reverse complement strand
GGTGAAGTCGTTGGCATCAAGACAGAAAGTGGCGATACCATACTTGCAAAGGCGGTTATTGTCGCCACCGGAACCTTTCTCGGCGGGCTGATTCATATTGGAAAGAAAAAGATAAAAGCCGGTCGGATGGGTGAGAAAGCAGCCTACCAGCTTTCGGAATCCCTTCGGGCTCTTGGTTTCGAGGTAGGACGACTCAAAACCGGCACGCCGCCGCGTTTGGATGGAGACACCATTGACTGGTCAAAGTGCGAGAAGCAGATGGGCGAGGAGCCGATTCCTTTCTTTTCCTATCGTTCCCCCAAGAGATCATTCAAGCAGGCCTGTTGCCACTTGACTTATACCACTCTGAAAACCAAAGAGATCATCTCGGCTAACTTCCAACGATCTCCGATCTTTTCCGGGCAGATACAATCAACCGGCCCGCGCTACTGCCCTTCCATAGAGGCCAAATTTCACCGTTTCGCTGACAAAGACCAACACCAGATCTTCCTTGAGCCGGAAGGAAACGGCACCAATGAAATCTATCCCAACGGATTTGCGACCGGGTTTCCGGAGTATATTCAGAATGAGGCAATCAGGACAGTCAAGGGGCTGGAACAAGTCAGAGTAACCAAGCCCGGATATGCCATAGAGTACGACTACTGCCCTGCGTATCAGATTAAACCTACGCTCGAAACTAAGAGAGTCAATGGACTCTTTTTTGCCGGCCAGGTCAATGGGACATCAGGTTATGAAGAAGCAGCCGGTCAGGGACTTATGGCCGGCATAAACGCTGTTTTGTACCTCGAACAAGAGCCCCCTTTCATTCTTGACAGATCAGAGGCCTATATCGGGGTCATGATCGATGATTTGACCACCCGTTCCACCACTGAGCCATACCGGATGTTCACCTCCCGCGCTGAGTACCGCCTTGCCCTCCGGGAAGACAACGCCCGTGATCGACTCACCGAATATGCAAAAAGATACGGCCTTATCCCGACTGATGAGTTTGAGCATTTCCAGCAACTGCGACAGGAGACAGACAAAGCCATTGCCCGTCTGCGAAAAACCAGAATAAGGGTCTCCGAGCTGGGTGAGCTGGCGTTGCGTTTCAAGAAGATAAAGACAATCAGCTTAGAGCATCTGCTCAAACAGCCCGGCCTTACGTTTGATGAGGCTGTGCCTCTGTTAGCGAAGTTTGACGGTGCCATTACCGATAACAGGGAAGCGCTTAAGCGGGCTGCGATTGTGATTCGATACAGTGGGTACATCGACAAGCAGCAGCGAGAGATCGACAAGTTTCGGAAATTGGAAAATGAAAAGATCCCGGAGGACTTCGCGTTTGAGTCGCTTCATGGTCTCAAGCAGGAAGCCTTGGAGAAATTCATTCGCTTCCGGCCGACTTCGCTGGGGCAGGCCGGGCGAATCGAAGGTGTCACGCCGGGAGACGTGGCAGTTCTGTCTGTATACCTGAGAAAGCACAAGGCCTTGACTGGATGAGTGGCTCTCCACCCTCAATCATTTACAACCCCTCCGAACTTCTCAAACGTTACGATCCTGAAAACAAGCTCGAGCGCTACTATCAACTCCTGTTGCAAGAGAACAAACGGGTCAACCTTGTTTCACGTGAAACGGGCATCGCCCGCTTTATAGATAAAGACAGCTTCACTGGTTTCAAAAAGCTCGCTGCCCAATCATTGCTCCCTTTAGAAAAACTTAAACTCGATGTGATTGAAAACTACCTCGATATCGGCTCCGGCGGCGGCTTCCCCGCAATTCCTATCCTCCTCACTCGAAGAATAAATCAGACTTGTCTGCTTATTGAAAGGACCCAGAAGAAAGCAGGGGCGTTGCGTCGAATACTTCTGGCACTGGACTTAAAGGCGACCATAATCAGTCAACCATTCGAGGAACTTTCCCTCGATCCGGTTTTCGATTTAATCACACTCAGGCTGGTAAAACTGACTCTGCCTTTGTTTCAGGAAATCTATTCCGTCTTGAGGCCGGCAGGCTTTTTTGTTTATTACGGAACGCCCGATTTCAATCTCGAGGCGGAAGGTGTAGAGTTTCTAACTTACTACTATTCAACAACTACCGGAGAGTCGTCCGGAAGCTTTACTGTCCTTCGCAAAAAAGCCTAGCCACCACACATTTTAGTTGATTGTTGAAAACATCTATCTTAGTATTGACCGGAGTTTCTAAGTTGTTCAAACAAGGAGTGTTGATTGGGTAAAATCATCGCCATAGCGAATCAGAAGGGGGGAGTAGGCAAAACAACTACCGCTGTCAATCTCGCTTCTTGTTTAGCCGTAGCGGAATATATCACCTGCCTTATCGACATGGACCCCCAGGCCAACTCCACCAGCGGCGTCGGGTTTGAAAAAGAAATATTAGATTTCTCGATCTACGATGTCTTGATTGGCGCCAAAGCTATCAGCGAAGTGGTTCGAACGACCGATCTGCCATATCTTAATCTGGTGCCTTCATCGATCTCGTTGGTCGGCGCTGAGGTCGAGCTGGTCAATATGCTTTCGCGCGAATCACGCTTGAAATCGGCAGTGGACATCATTGTCGATGATTACCAATACCTTATTGTGGACTGCCCCCCCTCGCTGGGACTGTTGACCATCAACGCTCTCACCGCCGCTGATTCCATAATCATTCCCATTCAGTGCGAATACTATGCCCTCGAAGGCTTGGGGCAATTAATGAACACTATCAAACTCGTCCAGGAGCATCTCAACCCGAAGCTGCAAATCGAGGGCGTGCTGTTGACCATGTATGACAGCCGGCTCAACCTTTCCCGACAGGTTTCCGAGGAGGTGCGCCGCTATTTCAATAAAAAGGTCTACACGACCGTGATCCCCCGCAATGTCCGGCTGTCCGAGGCACCATCGTTTGGCAAACCAATCATCCTTTATGATATTTTATCCGCCGGGGCGGAAAATTATATGTCCTTTACCAAAGAGGTGTTGTCGCAATGAGTAGCAAAGTAGTTTTAGGCAAAGGTCTTGACGCATTAATTCCAAGAGAAAGTACGCCAGCTCACGATGAGGCGAAGTACCAACTGGTTCCTCTGGAACGTATTGTCCCCAATCCGTTGCAGCCGCGCCGTGATTTTGACGAAAAGGGTTTGCAGCAGTTGGCCGAATCGTTCAAGCGCAACGGCGTTATGCAGCCGCTGATCGTTAAGAATAATGGCTCCAATTTTACTATGATTGCCGGGGAGCGCCGTCTGCGCGCCGCCCGCATCGCGGGACTTACCGAGGTACCGGTAGTGCTCATGGAAGACGTCGATGAACCCCGGATGCTGGAGTTGGCGATGGTTGAAAATCTTCAGCGCGAAGATCTCAATCCGTTGGAAGCCGCCGAAGGCTATCACACACTTATCGAACGCTGCAGCCTGACTCAGAACGATCTGGCGGGTAAAGTGGGCAAAAGCCGCGCCGCGGTCGCCAATACGCTGCGATTGCTCAGCCTTCCCGACCCTGTGAAACAGATGATTCGCGAGGGAAAACTCAGCGAAGGCCACGCCCGCGCCCTGCTGGCGGTGGACAGCGAGGAACAGATGCTTGCCCTGGCCCAAAAGATCGTATCCGAATCGTGGTCGGTCCGCGATGCTGAACGTGAGACTGGCCGAGTACGAAAACGACGGTTGGTGCCGAAGCGAAAGATTCCCGCTCTGACGGAGGTGGAAACGTTTCTGAAGCAACTGCTGGGAACATCAGTAAGAATCCACCCTGGTTTGAAAAGAGGCCGCATCGAGATTGACTACTACAGCGACGATGACCTCGACCGCCTG
>CAZYRH010000193.1:0-3803 GCA_964650395.1 uncultured Ignavibacteriales bacterium | reverse complement strand
AATATTTCCACTACGTTTTGTCGGTACAAACTGAATAGATTTGCAGCGAAGATGAGTAACAAGAAAGAAATGCCCAAACAATGCAATCCCCCACTTAAGCCCCCTTGAAGCTTTTCTTTCACGCTGAAATTGTTTATTTTTCAAAGAGGGAAAATGCTGTTTTCGGATTTGTTCTTAAGTGGAAAAGAAATGGGTAACGCCTTATGCTTGTGACGACTATCAGTAACACCAAGGTTGACATCGATGCCCCGGCAAAGGTAAATCTGTTTCTTCAAGTATTAAACAAACGTCCGGACGGTTACCATAACATAAACTCTCTGTTTCAGGCGGTATCATTGTTCGACCGGCTTCACTTCAAAGTGGCACCAAACCCGGAGGTTTCTGTGAACATAGTAAATGAAGTTAACTTACCTCTCGGCTCGGACAACCTGATCGTAAAAGCATATCATCTGATGAAAAGGGAATTTGGACTTAGAAAGGGCCTGTCGGTAATACTTGAGAAAAACATACCCATTTCCGCAGGAGTGGGTGGTGGCTCCGCCGACGGTGCAGCTACCATTCTAGCCTGTAATCTATTGTTTAACTTGAACATAAGCTATTCACAGATGGCCGCTTTAGCCATCAATGTGGGGTCCGATGTGCCGTTTTTCTTTTCCGGCGGACAGGCCATCGTTTCAGGGCGAGGAGATATAGTTGTAGATACTAATTTCCCTATCGATTACAAGATGGTGCTGGCAAATGCCGACATTGCGGCCTCTACCGCCGCCGGCTACGCTGCTTTGAAAATGGACTTGACAAAACCGAAGGCTCATTTTAAGTTACCAAAATGCGGGACGGTGGATAAATTAGTGAAGTCCTTACGTCCTTTGGGTAACGATTTTGAGAAAGTCCAATTTGGATCATATTCTGAGTTGGGCAGAATCAAAGAAAGTCTTTTGATGTTAGGAGCGTTATTAGTCCGGATGAGTGGCTCGGGGCCAACAATATTCGGGATATTTAAGGAAACACCGAAGATCAAGGTCGCCAAGAACCTGAATAGAGGAGGTTGGCGTTTTTACACGGTTGAGCCAATATCTCTGCCAAAGCAGGATCAATTTGAAAGAGGGAGGCTCCGTGAAAATCACAGAGGTTTGGGTAAGGCTGCAGGACAAGGAGAGGCTTAAAGCATTTGCGAACGTGACGTTTGACAACGCCTTTGTTATTCGTGGGATGAAGATCATCCAAGGTAACAAAGGTTGTTTTGTGGCTATGCCGAGCCGCAAACGTCCCAACGGTACCTATCAAGATGTCGCACACCCAGTCAACAGGAATATGCGACGTTTGATAGAGGAAAAGGTCCTTCAGGCGTATGAAGAGGAACTGGAAGTGCACACTAAGATAGAAAAGTGACGATAAAAACACCCTGGGGCGTCGTCAAGAGGTAAGACACCAGCCTTTGGAGCTGGCATTCCCAGGTTCGAATCCTGGCGCCCCAGCAAGTATTGGCAGAAATGACTTTCTTTAGTAGTTGATCGAAGATATTTTTTAGACGGAATGAGTTTTCAAACGACAATGAGAGTGCTATATGATCATTCGTGAGGAACTTAGACTTGTTACCGGCAATTCCAATCGGCCCCTGGCCGAAAAAATCGCCGCTTTCCTCGGCGAAAAGCTGACCGACTGTGCGGTGACCAGATTTTCCGATGGGGAGGTGTTTGTTCAAATCAACGATAACATCCGCGGAGCAGACGTCTTCATCATCCAACCCACGAATGCCCCGGCTGAGAATCTCATGGAACTGCTGATGCTCATCGAGGCGGCTCGAAGAGCGTCAGCCATGCGCATTACCGCCGTTATTCCCTACTATGGGTATGCCCGCCAGGATAGAAAAGACCGACCACGGGTAGCCATCACCGCTAAGCTGGTAGCAAATCTGATTACGACTGTGGGAGCCGACAGAATTATCACTATGGATTTGCATGCCAGCCAGATTCAAGGCTTTTTTGATCTTCCTCACGACCATTTGTACTCGTCGCCTCTGTTTAACCGGTACTTTCACACTATGAACCTTGAAAATCTCAGCGTGGTGTCCCCCGATGTCGGGTCTATAAAGTTAGCCAGAATTACCGCCAACGCACTCAATGCCGAGCTGGCGATTGTCGACAAACGGCGTCCCCGGGCAAATGAATCCGAAGTAATGAATCTTATCGGCGATATAGAAGGAATGAACGTACTGATTCGCGATGACATGGTCGATACTGCCGGGACGATCTGTTCTGCCGCCTATTTTCTTAAAGAACGAGGAGCTCTTGACATTTATGCGGCCTGTACGCATGGGGTACTCTCAGGTCAATCTGTTGAGAAAATCAACAAGGCGCCCATCAAGAAGATGCTTATCACTGATTCCATCGATCAGTCCCAACATCACTTACCGCCCAAGTTTGAGATTCTGACTTGTTCGGAATTATTCGGTGAAGCGACAAAGAGAATCTTTGACGAAGAATCGGTGTCCTCTCTGTTTGAAGATCACCCGCTTGTAATTTAGATATGAAATAGGTTGTAAATGTTTTTGGAGGATGAAACTAAGCTATGAAAGAAATTGCTCTTGCAGCCAGTCTACGAACATCTGTTGGTACAGGTTCAGCGCGTCGAACCCGTGTAGCCGGCAGTATCCCTGCTGTTGTCTACGGTCCGGAGATAGAACCGTTTCCTGTCGCTGTTGAAGAACATGTTCTTCGGGCGGCAATGAAATCTGCTGGTGGAGGAAGTGCTATTATCAACTTGGAGGTGGATGGCAGAAAGAATAAGGTTATTATACGAGAGCTCCAGCGTGATCCTGTGACCAGCAAAATCACTCACATCGATTTTCACGCTATTTCCATGACAAAACCACTCCGCCTATCGATCCCTATCCGTTTTGCTGGAGATTCGATAGGCGTGAAAACCGAAGGTGGAATCATGCAAACCACCATGCGCGAATTGGATATTTCCTGTCTGCCTTCGGATATTCCGGAGTACGTTGAGGTTGATGTCACTGATCTTAGTATTGGTGATTCCATTCACGTTCGTGACCTGTCAATCCCCAAGGTACAGATCCTCTCGGAGCAACGGCGGACGGTAGTGGTCATTAGCGCCCCGACCGTTATGAAGGTCGAAGCTCCTGCGGCTGAGGAAGCCGCTGCTGAAGAAGAGGCTGAAGAGGCCCCTGCTGCTGAGGCGGCCCCTGAGGAAGAACAACCCAAAGCCGAGGAAAAGCCAGAGAAAGAGAAGAAAGAGAAGAAAGGGAAATAGAATTGTTCCACTTTTTCACCTATATAAAAACCGCCGCACATGTGGCGGTTTTTTTTTAATACTCGTTCTATCTCGAAAGAGTCGATTAACCGACATATCCCCTCCATAATGTCCCGTTAATAGATAGATTTATCAAATTTCGCTTGACTTTCACTAAAGACAAGACTTATATTTTCTATAAAGTATGTGAGCCGGAGCCTTGGCTCCTGACTCGAGCAGTAGGTATTAAATTACCCACGCTGGGATTACACTATGTGCTATGCATTGCAGGCATAGCTCTCGGTAAGCAGGTCAGTAAGTCTGATGTGAGGTTCTGTGCCGGGTATGATTGCTGTGCGAAACTTGCATCATAGGCAGTGATGCTATGACAGATCAAACATATCACTCGTATTACAAGCATTTAGTACGATGTAGTTTTGGTGGGCGGCAGATGTCTAGAGGTTGTCCCAAAAGGTTTGTAAGTGCCGTTCAGGGCACGTGGGAAGTCATGGTGAGCGGAGTCGAACCATGACTAAGTCCTTGCCACACAGTCG
>CAZYRH010000192.1:0-3823 GCA_964650395.1 uncultured Ignavibacteriales bacterium | reverse complement strand
TTGGTGACAGTTGAAACCTTGCTGGCTGAGAGCCGCTCTCCGCACAAAACATCAAAAATCTCGCCCACCTTCCTGGTCGACACACCCCGCAGAAACATCGCCCGGATCGTCTCCTCCAGAGAACTATCAACTCGCTGGTAACGGGCAAAAAGATCAGGCCGGTACTGACCCTCCCGATCCCGCGGCACTTTCAAGTCCAGCGCCCCCACCGACGTCAACAAACTGCGGCAACGATACCCATTGCGTTGACCTTGACGCTTCCGAGTACGCTGATACCGCCCGGTATTGATGAAACCATCGAAATCAACGGCCAACACCTTGTCGTACACTCGCTTGGCTACATACCGGCAGCCCTGCTCAAAGTGCATCTGAAACATATCCTTGACTTCACTCATGGCAAAAGATACGTTGTGCCTGTCAAAATTCAGTTCTCTGTATGGCATGAGGTGTCTCCTTCTGTAAGTCGCTAAAAACCAAAGGATACACCTTCTGCCTTTTACACACTTCTAAAGATATTACCGAAAAACATAGAAGAAGTCATAACGACGAGCGAAGCGACATGGCTATCTCACTGTCATTCAATAGTTGAGATTGCTTCGCTGTCGCTCACAATGACGAGGACGGGACTTTTTCAACAGGCCCGAAGGGGTGGGGTACCCACACTTTGTCTACTTCGAGAACTTTTTGACCGCTCGTTCGAACAATGGTGTGCTCAGGCTCTTGAGGGTCCGATTGATACGAGAGATATCGGAGTCTGTAAGTTCGTTTAAGCGGAGCGGAAAGCGGCCTGACTGAATCCCATGGAATACCTTCTCCATCCGTTTCTTGACGGATTTGTCGATGATCTTTGGCCCGGCAAGCAAAGAGCCATACCGAGCGGCCACTGAGATCCGTTTGAACATTCCCTCAAGGCCGTACTTTTTGACCAAATCTATTATCAGGTCAAGTTGATAGGCTACCTCGAGATAGGCATTCTCCGGCGGGATTCCGTTTTCCACCAGCACCTCAAAGCCGTTCTTGATAAGCGCCGCCATCCCGCCGCACAAAACCGCCTGCTCACCAAACAAGTCCCCTAGCGCTTCGGCTTCAAAGGTGGTGGGCACAAGCTCCTTTTTATTTATCCCGATAGCTCTCGCGAGTTCGAGCGCTGTTTTGCGGGCTTTGTCCGACTTGTCTTGAAAGACGGCATAGAAAGCTGAAAAGGAGCTTTTCGACAAAAATTTCTCGCGCACTGCCCCCCCCGGAGCATGGGGAGCAATCAAAATCACATCACAATCCTCAGGTGGTACGACAAACCGAAAATGTATCGATAACCCATGCAAAAACCAGAGTGTGCTGTGGGCAGTGAGGCTTTTCTCAATATCTCTTTTGTACACCCGGCCGTGCAGATGGTCAGGAAAGGCAAAGCAGACGATGTCCGCTTCGGCTACTGCCCTGGGGACAGTGTGGATCTGTTGGAACGTGTCCCGGCGCGCCTGCCTGCGGGACTTGGAACGAGAGCGCAGCCCGATAACCACGTCGTAGCCGGAGTCCCGAAGGTTGAGAGCAATAGCTCGCCCCTGTGAACCATAGCCAAGGATCGCTATTATCTTTGAGCGCAAGTCCTTACCTCTCATAACAACACGAGTATAACTTACCGATTGACAATTGCCAAGAGCAGTATTGATTGGGTCTCATGGAGCAGTTGAATAAATCGATCATCAACCTGGTAAAAGCTGCCCTTGAGGAGGATGTCGGCGAAGGTGATCTCACTTCACTGGCCTGCCTGGAGCCTAAGCTGATCAAGGCCAGGATAGTGGCCAAGTCTGAGGGTGTCCTGTCTGGTCTGAAACCAACGTTACTGGTTTTTGAAATGGTTGACTCAGCAAATGTGGTGCGGCCACTTTTGAAAGATGGCGACAGGTTTAAATCGGGCGACGGTATCATTGAGATCGATGGATTTGATCAGACAATCTTCACCGCCGAACGCACAGCTTTGAACTTCCTGGCCCACCTCAGTGGCGTGGCGACTCTTACTGCTAAGTTCGTTGACAGAGTTGGGGGCACCTCCTGCCGCATACTTGACACTCGTAAGACAACACCAGCCTGGCGCCTACCGGAGAAAATAGCGGTTGTCCATGGCGGCGGGTACAACCATCGCTTTGGGCTATATGACATGATCCTGATAAAAGACAATCACATTGCCGCCGCCGGATCGGTGAAAGAAGCTGTGAGAAAGACACGCGAATACCTAACCACGCCCGATTTTCGCCCTCAATTTGAGCTGAAAGATGAGAATATTGAAATCGAGGTAGAAGTCACCAGTGAGCAGCAACTGACCGAGGCCATCGAAGTCGGGGTCAACCGCCTGCTGCTGGACAATCAATCAATCGAGGCGCTTCAGCGACTTGTAAATCGCGCGCGGCAGATCAGTCCTGACGTAAAGCTTGAAGCATCCGGCAACGTGTCGCTTGAGAATGTCGCTGCTATTGCGGCTACTGGCGTTGACTACATTTCCATCGGGGCGCTCACTCACTCTGCCCCGGCCTCGGATTTCAGCCTTCGGGTCATACAATAGCTTAGACCGCCCACAGCAAGCTGTGAACCACCTGTACTACAGGTATTAACCTAGCTCAAAATCTCCCGTGTAGCCATTTTCTGTGAGCAACTCCAACGCGATTCTATCGGCCATGTCGTGATCTTGTGTGGCGGAGAAGGCACGCTGAACAAGTTTTTCGTGAATTCCCTTGATGTATCGTTCATACCCGGTAATTGTTTTTGTGATAACTACCCTGCTTTTGGGAATGCGTATGACATGTTCATTTGCTTTGTATGAACATACTATGTAACGTGCCGCATCTAACGAGTCAGCCTCGTGTATCACATTTCCGTCCTCGTCAATGACTTCGAATTTGCCAAAGAAATGGTGGCCTATCTTTAGAGGAAGTCCGCTCGTTGGAATCTCAACATATTTGCGCTGTGCTGGTCGCTCAAGAAAAGAACCGGGGAATTCCCGCAGGCCGTCCGGAGTGATGTCTTGTTCAACCTGTTTCTTGATTTCCTCGATGCTCAGCTCGATTTTTGCGTTGGCAATTCTCTTGCGCATCTTCGGCAGAGACAGCCGCTCACGTACAAGTTCAGTCAAGCCTCTGTAAAGCCGCTTTAGGTACTTATCCGGGTCTAAACCAATTGCTTCGAGAACAGATCGATCGAACTCCTGACGATCTTTGCGCCTGACCTCCTTGTCGATGGCATATATAGGCCTTTCTAAGAGCTTGCTAAAGCTCCGAAGTATCTTGTCTGTCTGTTTCTTGGTGAGTTTGGAATGGTCGAAGAGAAAGACATTGTTTTTCCAATCAACCACTTCAGTCTTAGTTGCACCGTCACCAAGATTTACTCGACTGATAAGTTCACGATTTAGACCTGTAAAAGATGCGTTAAGGAGTGCAGCGCAAAGTTCTGACTTTTCTCTCGCTACATTAATCTCCACAAGATTGCAGTCTACGTAGCAGCCGAATGGGTTGTAAACAGCGAAGAAGCGGTCACTGTTGATTCTTTGTAGAAGGATTGGAAAAGCTGAACGGTCACTCAGACTCCACCAATATTCTCTCTCTTTCACAGAAGGCACATCTGTCCAGCGGATGCCCTCTTTCGTCTTCTGCTTTTCTCCCCACTCGATGTACTTTAATGCCCCTCTATAACCAGCTTTTCTCAGCTCAGCTTTGCTTAAATTGCACATGAATAACTTGTATCGCAGTTTGTCAGGGTCCAAAACAATCTTGTCTGCCTCTTTAGGACTTTTTATGACCAGCTTGAGAAACCGTGATTCTATGTCGCCGGTCCA
>CAZYRH010000191.1:0-3847 GCA_964650395.1 uncultured Ignavibacteriales bacterium | reverse complement strand
AAACTAAAAAGTTCAAATCCCGCTGTCAAGTTATTTCTGGGACAATACACTAGCTGTCTTGACTGCGGCGCTTGTATTCGCCTTCGTTCTTCCATATTATTATCAGGCTGTAAATACTATTGACATACTAGTGTGATGTCCCAGAAATACATGCTAATAAAAAAAGCAGCAAATTAAATCGTGGCATGGGCATCTTGCCCATGATTCACGGGCATGATGCCCGTGCTACTGCAAAAGAATATGTGAACATATATTTGAGACGCAACACTAGAAGGAGGTTTGCAATGGATCCCTTTAGCGCTCGGGTAACCCTTAAAACAAAACATAATAGTTATCAAATCTATCGCCTTGATAAACTATCCCCGTATGGTCAAATCGATCGATTACCTTACTCGATCAGGATTTTGCTGGAAAATGTCCTGCGGAATGTGGATGGCAGTATCGTCAAAGAGAAGGATGCTGTCAAACTGGCCGGCTACAATCCCAAAAACGTCGGCGAGGTGGAGATGCCATTCAAACCGGCGCGCGTCTTGCTCCAGGACTTTACCGGCGTTCCGGCAGTGGTCGATCTGGCGGCAATGCGCTCAGCACTGAAGCGGATGGGCGGCGACCCGAAAAAGATCAACCCTCTGGTGCCAGTCAATCTGGTAATAGACCACTCTGTCCAGGTAGACGCCTATGCTTCCGATGAGGCGCTCCGGATCAATATGGAAAAAGAGCTTGAGCGCAACAAAGAGCGCTATGAGTTTCTGCACTGGGGGCAGAAGGCGTTTGACAACTTTCGCGTCGTGCCTCCGGCGACAGGTATTTGCCACCAGGTTAACCTTGAATATCTGGCCAAATGCGTCCTTGTCAAAGATGGGGTAGCCATACCGGACACGCTGGTCGGTACTGACAGCCACACGGTTATGATAAACGGGCTCGGTGTGGTCGGATGGGGTGTCGGCGGCATCGAAGCTGAGGCGGCCATGCTGGGACAACCGATTTACATGCTCACCCCGGAGGTAATCGGTTTCAAACTGACCGGCAAACTGGCCGAAGGAGCCACCGGCACCGATTTGGTGCTGACCGTCACCCAGATGCTGCGTGAGAAGGGGGTCGTTGGCAAATTTGTAGAGTACTATGGACCCGCCCTTGACGACCTGCCGGTGCCTTCCAAAGCTATGGTTGCCAACATGGCGCCCGAATACGGTGCCACTATGGGGTATTTCCCATTTGATAACGCTACTCTGGAATACTTGCGCATGACCGGCCGCACTGATGAAGAAATCGAACTGGTCGAGCGCTATGCTAAAGAGCAGATGCTCTTCCGTGAGAAAGGTTCGTCGCCTCCAGAATACAGTGACACGCTGGAACTTGACATTTCGACCGTCGAAACGTCTTTGGCCGGCCCCAAGCGTCCCCACGATAGAATCACTCTTTCTCACATGAAAAAGGAATTTAAGGCGGCGCTGGCAAAACCGATTAAGGAGCGCGGCTTCGAGCTGACACCCAAAGAACAAACACATCGCATTGCTATCAAAGACGGCTACCAAGTGGAAATAGGGCATGGTGCGATCGTGATTGCTGCCATTACATCGTGCACTAATACATCCGATCCCTATGTCCTGATTGCCTCCGGGCTTTTGGCTAAGAAGGCGGTTGAGCGTGGCCTGACGGTGAAACCGTATGTCAAGACCTCGTTGGCCCCTGGGTCTCGTGTTGTTGTCGACTATCTGGAAAAAGCCGGCCTGATTGAACCACTGAAGAAACTCGGCTTTCATACTGTCGGGTTCGGCTGCACCACTTGTATTGGCAACTCCGGTCCGCTACCTGAACCAGTTGTGAATGCTATCAATGAAGGCAACCTCGTCACTTCGGCTGTGCTATCGGGTAACCGTAATTTCGAAGGGCGTGTGAGTCCTTATACAAAAGCCAATTACCTTGCCTCTCCCCCACTTGTTGTAGCCTATGCGATTGCAGGCACCGTCGATATCAATCTTGACAATGAGCCGATTGGCAATGACGGCAGCGGTAATCCTGTATACCTCAAAGAGATATGGCCGTCACAGAAAGAAATACTTGAAGCAATCACCAGCTCCGTTACGCCAGAGATGTTCCGCCAGCGGTATGCCCGCGTTTTTGACGGCAATGAAGACTGGAACAAGATTAAAAGCCCCAGCGGCGACCTGTACGAGTGGGATGAGGCCTCGACCTACATCCAGGAGCCGCCATTCTTCATCGACATGCCAAAGGAACCTCCTGACATCGAACCGATTGTCAATTCTCGCGCCTTAGTGATGCTGGCTGATTCCATCACTACCGATCACATTTCTCCGGCAGGTGTTATTAAGGCTGATTCACCGGCGGGGCAGTATCTCATTGATAGGGGCGTGCAATTTGAAGATTTCAATACCTATGGTTCCCGGCGTGGTAACGACCGTGTCATGACACGCGGGACGTTTGCCAATATCCGCCTGCGCAATCTCCTGGCGCCCGGCACCGAGGGCGGCGTCACCACCTACCTGCCGACGGGCGAGCAAACTTCTGTCTATGAGGCAGCAATAAAATACCAGGCGGAAAACACGCCGCTCGTGGCGCTGGCTGGAAACCTTTACGGCATGGGGTCATCGCGTGACTGGGCAGCCAAGGGAACGAACCTTTTGGGCGTAAAAGCAGTCATGGCGCAGAGCTTTGAGCGTATCCACCGCTCTAACCTCGTAGGCATGGGCATCCTGCCCATGCAATTTTTGGAGGGCGAGTCCCGCGAGTCACTCGGCCTGACCGGCCACGAGACATTCACTATCGAAAACCTCTCCAACGACCTGAAGCCTCGGCAGAAAGTCACAGTTAGAGCTAAAAGTGCCGACGGCACTGGCAAGGAAAAGACATTTGAAATGCTCACCCGCATTGACACGCCTATCGAGGTTGAGTATTATCGCCACGGCGGGATTTTGCAGATGGTGTTGAGGGAGATGTTGAAGTGAGCTAAAGTAGGGCAGAGCAAAAAGTAGGTCATGCCGACTCGCGGCGTGACAAAATGAATGTCTGATAGAATCAAGAAGCGGAGGATTTATCATGTTAGGATGGCGTTTTTTCATAACCTTTCTGGTTGTCGTGTGTTCGGCAAATGTGGCTTATTCTCAAGGTGACTATTTCGAAAAAGGAGTGAGTGGTTTCGAAGTAGATGCAGGCTTCTTTTCAAATGACGACTTGTCAGGTCTCGGAGGAGGGTTTGGATATTCTATATCGGGCATATTTGATTTGGGGCTTTCGGTATCAAGAGTTTCATTCGACGAGAAATTGGCCGGAGAAGATATGCACGCCACAGCGGTTTCCCCTTATGTGACATTTCACGTTATCAAACAGGACTCGATAAGGTTTCCGATTTCAGTTTCAATTGGTGGTGCCTACGAAAGAGATTCATACTCCTCTGATGCGTTGGATTTGCTCGATTGGGAGCTCAAAGGAGACTATTTTGCGTTTGGCTTTTCAGTTTTTAAGAATGTTTCCACTTCGCCCGCAATGGCAATCCAACCCAGGGGATCTTTTTCATATGTTACTGGCTCCACCGAAATCAGCGATAAATATGGTAACTCAGAACGTGAGAGTAACAACACTACCAGTTTCGAGATAGGTGTGTCGCTGTTATTTAAGACGTCACCAACTACCACCTTTAGGTTGCATCCGGGCATTTCTATTAATGAGGATAACACTACGTTTTCGCTTGGGGTCGGACTAATTGTGCCTACAATTGTGCAGACAAAATGAATGTCAAGCCACAAGTGGGCTTGACCTACGAGACTATCTTTGGCCGGGTGCCCCATAGCTTGCTATGGGAAATTTTCGTTTTGATCAAAAGTCTATT
>CAZYRH010000190.1:0-3926 GCA_964650395.1 uncultured Ignavibacteriales bacterium | reverse complement strand
TGGGGAATCAACATATGGGCGTATTTTCCCGTCTACGTTCCGTTCATTCTTTTTGGATTGGGTCTTGCACTCCCGGCGATATTTCTGTTCTTAGTACGACATCGCAGCAGCACTGTCACCGAAGAATACCATGACCCCGATAAAAAGTATCTCCTTGTAACCACATGTCTGATTGCAATGTTAGGTTTAGCCTTTTACTTCTTACGCGCCCGCACTCATTTCCTGGGTGACGGCTACACGCTTATATCACTCTTGTCATCAAGCCACCCCTTGATAGAAAAGTATCGTGAGCTGGGCGAGTCCCTGGCACACATCTGGTTGTACGCTACCATAGGGGGTAATAGTGAACATGATGCCGTCCTGACATACCAGATTATTTCCATTGCTGCTGGCATAGTATTTCTTGTAAGCGTAGCCCTCTTTTCAAAAGCCATTTTCAAAGAAACAAACAGTCGCCTGTTGTTTTTCCTGGGAATGGTGTCGGGTGGATACATGCTTCTGTATTTCGGGTACGTAGAAAACTACTCACTGTTTATTCTATCTGTCGTTGCCTATTGTCTAACGGGGCTGTTGACCTTGAAAGGGAAGCTGAGCCGATGGGTAGTACTTCTGCTACAAGCACTAACTATCTTCTTTCACATATTTGGTGTCACGTTGATACCTGCTACGGTTTATATTTTAACAAAGAACTCCAAACTTGAAGACCACCTTTTGCGGTTAAGCCGAAAAACCAAGCTGTTGATCGGTCTGGTCATCGTGGGGCTGGCGTTGTCCGTTTTTTCCTATGCGTACACCACCGACTATTTCTTTCGCTTAGCATTGGTTTCTTTATTTAACCACCGGTTAGTCCAGGAAGGATATACTCTTTTTTCCCTTAAGCACTTTGCTGACTTTGGCAATTTATTGATAGTTCTGTTGCCGGGTTTGCCGATCTTCTTGGTGGTTCTCATGAGAATACCGTTGCGTAGACTTCTTAAGAGGGCTGAATATCGGTGGCTTGGTATTGTTGTCATTTGCACACTCGGAGCAACGTTTATTTTTGATCCCAAACTCGGAATGCCACGAGACTGGGATCTTTTTTCTTTTCCCGGTATTCCACTTTCGGTGCTGTGTTATTATGCAATTCTTGACAACCGCAAAAGAATTTATGGCTATGCGAGCATAATCATGTTGTCGGTCACCCTGGGATTCCTGGTATTGATACCGCGGGCGGTCTCATTAACCATCCCCGAGGCAGCAATAGCCCATTTCAGAAACTACCTCTATTGGGACAGAGTAAAAAATCAAAATGGATGGATCTTTCTTACCAGTTACTACAAGAACGCCGGCAACAGCGCCAAGTGGTCTGAAGCGCTAATAGAATGGAAAAGCAACTTCCCCGAAGAGCGCTTGATGGCCAAAGCAAATGAACTCTATTACCAAGAGAAAAACATTGTCCAGACACTCGCATTGTTGTACAGAATACTGGATATAAATCCCACGTATCCTGCGGTCTACTCTTTCCTGGGATTTTGCTACTTGGATTTGCAGCAGTATGATAGTGCCGTGACATTGTTGAAATTGGCCAATGCCCTGAGTCCGAATAGGCCAAACAACATCAATAACCTTGGTCATGCCTACTTCTATAAGGGAGAATATAAAAAGGCTGAAAAGGCATTCCTCAAGGCAGCGTATATTGACAGCGCTGGCTATTCAGCTCAGTACAATCTGGCGCAATTCTATCGCTATCGCAATCAGCCAGATAAATACTACCATTACCTGGCAGTAGCGGCTTCTCGACCAAATGCGCCCGCGGCGATTGTGAAGGAGCTGATCGGCTATCACTTGCAGCGAGGTGAAATTAAGCAGGCCGCCGATATATTCACGGGAGCCGAACAGTTGTATTCCGACACAGCGTTTATAAGGACTATCAAAGAGCTGTACCCGCAGTTGGATAGTCTGTTACACTGAACTATCAATTTACTCGGCCCGACTCCGTTAAAAACAGTTTGACAAGCGGGCGGAAGCAGCTATTTTAGCTGATGTGAGTGCCGTTCTGAAAGGCTGATATGGGGGTGTAGCTCAGTGGTAGAGCACCTGCCTTTTAAGCAGGGTGTCGATGGTTCGATCCCATCCACCCTCATATTTTTTATACATCAAGCGTTACTCATATTTCTGGTGGGACAATAGGTAAAGTGGGGCAGAACCCAGCCAAAGGGGGATTCTGCCTTACTGTGGACTGATAGCTTTATTCCTTGCACACGTAAGTAATTTAAGTATCATGTATCATAATAGTGAACATGTATATCCCTAACATTTAGTTGGAACAAAAAAGATGGACTATAAAATCAGGACCAAAATTAGACAAATCGTCATTGACGAAAAGGTACCGCTGGACACGATTGTCACTATCCTGGGGCTGGTGCGAACAGCCAGAGTCGGCAAGGATGTGGCGTTTGTTGAGGTCAACGACGGTTCCTGCATGCAAAACATTCAGGGAGTTATCGCCGAGCCGAAAAAACATCCTGTGCTGGAGAAAATTCTCACCGGCGCATCGGTCCGACTGAAGGGTAAGCTAATCCTTTCTGAGGGTAAAGGACAGAAATATGAGATCGCTGTTGACACGCTTGACCTCATTGGCGAGGCCGATACCACCTACCCTCTTCAGAAGAAGCGCCACAGCATGGAATTTCTCAGAGAAATTGCTCACCTTCGCCCCCGCACCAATACCTTTGGAGCGGTCAACCGCATCCGTTCCAAGCTGGCCTATGCCATTCATAAGTATTTTCAAGAACGTGGATTTTATTATATTCACACGCCGATTATTTCCGCCTCTGATTGTGAAGGAGCGGGCGACCTGTTCCATGTTTCAGCTTTTGATTTCAAGAATATTCCTCTCAAAGACGGCGAGATCGATTGGGACTCAGACTTTTTTGCCACTGAGACATTCCTGGCAGTATCGGGGCAACTCGAAGCTGAGTTGGTTGCTACCGCCTTGGGAGATGTTTACACCTTTGGTCCGATCTTCCGAGCAGAAAACTCAAACACCAGCCGCCACTCTTCCGAATTCTGGATGATAGAGCCGGAGATGGCCTGGGCAGAACAGGAAGACAACATGGATCTGGCTGAAGATTTCGTCAAGTCGCTATTTCGATATGCTTTGGAAGAATGCTCTGAAGAGATGGATTTTTTCGGCCAATGGATCGACAAAGAAGTGTGGCAGATGCTGGAAGGGGTCGTTAAAGCTGAATTTGAGCGGATTAACTATACCGAGGCAGTCAAGATTTTGAAATCGTCGGGCGAGAAGTTTGAGTATCCGGTCGAGTGGGGTCTTGATTTACAGACCGAACACGAGCGGCACCTGACCGAAAAGGCCTTCAAAAAGCCGGTCATCGTCTACGACTACCCGGAAGAGATAAAGCCCTTCTACATGCGTGTTAACGACGACGGGAAGACCGTTCGTGCGATGGATGTTTTGGTGCCCCGGGTGGGTGAAATCATCGGCGGCAGTCAGCGTGAGGAACGCTATGAGGTGCTTATGGCACGGATGAAAAAGAAGGGGATTACCAATCTGGATGCCTACCATTGGTTTCTTGATATTCGCAGGTACGGCACTATGCCGCACTCCGGCTTTGGGTTAGGGTTTGAACGAGCGCTGATGTACATCACCGGCATGGCCAACATCCGCGATGTACTGCCTTTCCCGCGGGTACCAAGGTGGGCAAAGTTTTGATGTAATACCGCAATACTCTCCACTAAAGGCAGTACTGATACAATATAGCTGAAGTCCGGCGCTTCTACCGATTCCTCCCGGTGGATGGCACACTCGCATAGTGCTATACAATGATGAGAAATTTTTCGGTTTTCCAGCTAAGGGAAATACTCAAAAAAGAACGCCCTGTGCCGGGGGAGGGAAACAACACAGGGCGACAAAGGCGACTCTGGTG
>CAZYRH010000189.1:0-3938 GCA_964650395.1 uncultured Ignavibacteriales bacterium | reverse complement strand
TAATCCATAACCTTTGTCATAGCCTCGCTTCGGGTTCTACCCTACGTGAACTATACCACCTTCACTTTATCAAGCTGTTCTTTAAGCAAATCTAGATCGCGGCGGACAGAACCGTCAATTATCTCATTGTGTAGTATCACGATCATTCCACCCAAAATAGCCGGATCAACTTTTTCTTCCAACTCGATTTTCAAACCGGTTTTGGTCGCCAGCTCGACGGCAAGGTTGCTTCTATCCGTCTCATTGAGAGGGACGGCAGTTATTGCTGTTGCCCGTCCGATCCCCTTTTCCGCCTCTACCAAACGAGTAAACTCGTCAATGACGTCCGGCAGAAAAGCGATGCGGTGCTTGTCGACCAGGACAACGAGAAATTCAACGAAGAGCTGTTCGATCCGTGAGCTGAAGACATCGCGCACCAGCGCCAGCTTATGCTCCTCAGGCACTTCGGGGGCGTTGAGAAAATTGAGCAGTGTCGCGTCAGATGTAATAAACGTCTTCAAGTCGGTAAACTGCTCATAGGCCTCGTCAATCAACCCTTTTTCTTTAGCTGCCAGGAACAGAGCGTGAGCGTATTTTGTGGCGACTTCTTGAACTAACATCGGCGCGCTAGGCTTCCTCCACGCTGTCGATAAAACCGCTGATCAGTTCGCGATGTTTGGCGTCATCAAGCTTCTCTTTGATGATTCTCTCGGTTGCCGTGACAGTCATGGCAACCATGTCATTTTTCAATTGCACTTTCGCCTTAGCGACATCGCGTATCAGATCAGCTTTGGCTTTGACGCCGATATCCTTGGCCTCGCTGCGGGCGGCCAATTTGATTTCCTCGGCTATTTTTTTGCCCTCATTTACTGCCTCAACCAGCTTCGCACGGCGTTCGACATCGATTTCCTTGAGCTTGGACTCGTACTGAGTGGTTAACTGGCCAACCTTCGCTTTTTCATCGTCGATATTCTTGAATTCGTTGATGATCTTGTTGCGTCGTTCTTCCAATAGGGACAGAAGCGGGCCCCAGGCGAATCTCTTAAGAATCCATACCGTGATGAGGAATCCGATCGCATGGGTCAAGGCTTGTTGCCAAACAAATTCCATTATGCCACCATCATTTCGTCGGTATTGTTCTCACGTCGTTCAGTAACGCCATGACGTGAGAGGTTAGCCGCTAATCTCAGCCAATCTTTCCGCTGGCCAGGACAAAGACAATGAAGACGTAGATCGTGAGCGCTTCAATAAAGGCAGCGCCGATAATCATCGCCGTTTGAATCTTGCCGGCAGCTTCCGGTTGACGTCCTATGGCTTCCATAGCGGACCCCACTGCTCGACCAATGCCAAGTCCTGAACCGATAGCGGCAAAACCAACGGCCAGCGGGGCAGCCAGAGCCAACATCGCCTGATAATCCATCACATTCTCCTTTAAGGTTTCGCAATTGCATTATTTTTTGTTTTTTAGTGTTCGTGTTCCTCATGCGGCAGCATCAGCAAAATGTATATTGTTGCAAGAAGCGCAAATACCAGCGCCTGAATAGTCGACAGCAGCAGCCCGAGGAAATAAAACGGGATCTGCAAAGGTACTCCCACCGGCGAAAACGACAAAATGCCGATACCAAGCATGACAAATACCGCTATCAATGTATCCTCGCCAGTGATGTTGCCGAATAGACGCAAAGACAAGCTGAACGGCTTGGCCAGCTCGCCGATGATGTGTATGGGGAAGATGAGAGGGGCCATGCACCAACTAATAACTTCTCGGGGACTACCGGCAAAGTGGTGTAGATACTTCAATATCCCCAAGCGACGAATCCCGGTATATTGAGCATATAAAAAGACCAAGATCGCCAGCGAGGCTGTGATAGTCAGGCTGGTCGATGGCGAATGCCCAAACGGCACTAATCCAAGCCAGTTCATAGCCAAAATGTAGAAGAACAATGTCCCAAGGAAGGGGACGTACTTCTTGGTTTCCTTGCCCAGTATTGAATAGATGAAGTTGTACATTCCCTCAACGAGCATCTCCATAAAATTCTGGAATGACCCAGGGATCATCTGGCGTCGGCGATATACTACAGTGGCGCAAATTGTGAAAAAAATCGCAACCACAAACGCAAAAAAAACATTTACCCAATCATTCCAAACACTATCGTACCCAAATATAAGGCTTATGGCATTGGGAAGGTGCGTGCCTCCGCCATGTTCACCGCCGAGATCCCCTTGATGCTCGTCATGCTCACCACTGACGGCTGCCAATAGGTACGGGCCGAACTTGGCAAGCGCTACACAAATGAGATGAGTGTAATAAACAATCATCAGACAGCTCCCGGCAGACGTTTGCCTTTTCGGTGTCCTTCGTCCAGCCCAAGCAAGGCTCGGGTGATGACTTTTAATACTATCACGACTAACAGAGTGGAAAACCCAATCAACAATTTAAGAGGCTCAAATTGCTCCACCTTGAGTAGGCAATAGCCGGACAGATACAGAAGAAGAAACTTGATCAGTGCAAAACCGGCAACTTTAATCTTATCAACGCCATCCGGGCGAAGAGCTGCCCTGACCAAAGCCGAAAGGAAAATGAAATTAACCATCCCCCAAACCCCTCCGGAAAAAACCGCTAACGTAGGGAAAACCCCGAAATAGTACGCTCCGGGTAGCAGAGAAATCAAGAGGATAACACCGGTGGTTCTCAGCGTTCGATCTACGAAATCAAGCCCCAGACTTTCTTTCATCGTCTTTTTCTTTATCTATAGCAGAGGCCTTTTTTACAATTCTGTATATCTCAACTCCAGCCGCAGCTACACCCAAAAGTGCTCCTAATGCAGTCAAGTACGGCGCTGTACCTAGTTTACCATCAATCCACCGACCGACAAAAAAACCGACCAGCGGTGCCGCCAGCATAAGACTTGGAATCGCCGCATACAGGCTTGACTGCCTCAAGTCCCTGGACTGCTTATCGTTGCGCCGGGGATCAAAGAAGCTCATTAACGCCTGCCGTTAAACTTCTCAAACGACAAATATATTTTCAGCTTGGGTAATGTCAACTTTTTTTTCCTCATATTGCAGGGGTTCGGCATTTCTCAGTCGTAGCTCTTTTTAGTTTCATCGTAGATGGTAATACGAGTAGTGTAGGTTTGATCCATGAACTTGTCCTTTCTCACTGGAATTTGCAGGCGTTTTCAAAGGCGACTTTTAACGGCGGTTTTGGGGACTCGGCAGGATAGCCAAGAGGTATTATTGCAACCGGTCTGAGATGGGGAGGTATTTCCATAGTACTCGATACCTGTGTCTCATTAAATGCTCCGACCCAGCAACTGCCCAGGCCAAGCGAATGAGCAGTAAGTATCATGTTTTGTATTGATGCTGCGCAGTCCATAATTGCATACAGGTTTGTTCCTCTTTCCCCATATGTACTTTCTATCCGAAGATCAGTGCATACTACTATGGTCACCGGAGCCTGGCTTATGAAATTATGCCCGAAGGCTGCCGAGGCGAGGTCACTTCTTAGCGCCGGTTCTTTGACGGCATAAAAGAATCTGCTTTGGAGATTACCGGCTGAAGGAGCCTTCATTCCGGACTCCAATATTTCATTAATATGCTCTTGGGAAACTGGGTCCGGCTTGTATTTCCGGATACTCCGCCTGTTGTTTATCGCTTCTCTTAATTGCATAGGTGACTCTCAATACTTTCAATCCTTATCAAAGGCCGTAACGACTTTCTCGGGTTTAATTCCTTTCCCTCTTGGGATTCGTGAGTTAACCCCATTACTATTTACTTAACTCAATTTAAGCAAGATAAATTAAGCTGTCAGCGCTTTCTTGTTATTGACAATTGGCAGAAAGAGAATTTAATTTGGTTGTTTTAGAAAAACCTATCGTTCATACTCCCGTGTAGCTCAGTTGGTAGAGCAGCTGACTGTTAATCAGCGGGTCGCTGGTTCGAGTCCAGCCACGGGA
>CAZYRH010000188.1:0-3955 GCA_964650395.1 uncultured Ignavibacteriales bacterium | reverse complement strand
ATCAATCTACTACGACCTTCGTTCAGTGTCCACTTTATTGGGGCAAGATCAGTTCTAAGTCCGCCTCTGGCGGACGAAAAAACCGACATTTGTTTCTAAACCATTGTTGGGTTTCTCATTCCGCTTTGCTCCATTCAGAACCCGACCTACCTTTCTTTCAAGACCTCGTCTTAACACCACTTATGTCACAGCCTCCTCCGACTCCTGTCCGCCTTTGGCGGATCTCGGAGAGACCTGCCCTACCAGTGGAAACCGGCTCTATTTTATTGTAATACGGAATAACGATCCATACAATAGAGATTCGTCAAATAATCAACAATCTTTCATGCCTCGGTGGTCCCAGCCTGACTAATCCCCCTTGAACTGGCCGACCACCCAAAATCCCAAGATGAGTAGGATAACAAACGCAACTGCCAGGATATTGAAGTACCGGTCAATAAATACTTTAATGCGATCGCCGTTCTTCTTGTATAGAACACCGATCAGTCCTGCCACAATGAAAAAACGAGCCGAGCGGCTAAGGGTAGACGCCAGAATAAAAACGCCAAAGTTTAACTCAAAAAAACCGGAGGTAATAGTGAACACTTTGTAGGGAATGGGCGTAAAGCCGGCGATCCCCACCGCCCAGGCGCCAAGCGTCATGCCCCACATCTCTTTCTCGTTGAACCAGTACCGGGCCTGACTTAGCAGTTCAGCCGGATCGCTGCCGGAGAGAGAAGCTGAGATGGAAAGGATTTTCTCTCCGATCAGCGCATAGGCCCAGTGACCGATCATATACCCCAGGACACCCCCGATAACTGAGCCAATCGAGCAGACCAGAGCGAATCTAAACCACTTACGCCAAGCCCCCATGCAAAGGGCTATGAGCAAAGCATCTGGTGGCACCGGGAAAAAGGAAGCCTCCGCCAGAGAAAGAAAAAACAGGGCCATTGTGCCATAACGGGAATCACCCCAACTAAGCACCCAATCATACAAACAGCGCATCCACCGCAGAGGCGCACCAATCATTCCAGTTATAACGCGAGGTTTCCTCACAATGTTGCTCTATACATAGGTAGGACTCATACGTACCGCAGAGATTCGTATGGCCAGCGTATGTACTGAGGCTGTCCCCAAGGAAATGTAGATCGAGTTCTCCAGACAGTTTGCATATAATTACCACTTGTGGAGCAGCTCCAATGCTGCCGCCAGGCATGAGAAAGAGTACACTATTATCGTATTGATTGCAACTTAGTATTAATTGGGAGCTTCTGGGGTTATCTTTTCCAGTTTCAATCGCGTCAGGCGGTTGTCCTGTTGCTCGAGAATAATAATCCGCATGCCGCCGATCTCTACCGTTTCATTCTTTTCCGGCAGTCGGCCCAGGTGGTCTATGACCAGCCCGGCAATAGTTTCCGCTTTCTCTTCGGGGAGGCGGCTGTTCATCAACTCGTTTATTGCTCCCGGCCACACGGCACCGTCAGCGTAAGCAACTGTGTCAGAGTGTCTCACCAGGGGAGGCGCCTTGGTATCATCCTCATCCTGAATCTCCCCCACCAGCTCTTCCATAATGTCCTCAAGAGTGATAATTCCGGCGGTGCCGCCAAATTCATCGAGCACCACAGCAAACTGGTTTTTCTTTCTTTGGAAATCCCGCAAGAGTTTCGATAGCGGCATCGAGTCAGGCACGAATGCGGCCTTCCTGATCAGGTCTTTCAAAATGATCAGTTGGGGATTCAATTTCTGATGAATGAGGTCCTTGGTAAAAAGAACCCCGACAATGTTGTCGATGGTTTTGTCGAACACTGGGTAGCGATTATGGCCGTTTTGGGCGATAACGGTAATGATATTATTAGGTGGAGTGCTAATCTCAATCCCGATCACATCCGTCCGGGGCGTCATGGCTCGGCGGACGGTAGAATCAGCGAAATCAAAGACGGAGCGGATAAGCTTCTCTTCAGTAGCGTCGAATATACCCTTCTGTTTTCCTTCAAAGATCATCAGGTTGATCTCTTCCTCGGTAATAACGGTTTTTCCGGTATCGCGGGTGACACCCACCAGCTTAAGCACCAGATGGGCAGCCTTGCTTAGCAGAGTGGAGATGAATGAGGTGAGCATAGTGAAGACCGTTATTGGCCTGGCCACATAACGGGCGTATCGTTCCGGATAGGACAGCGCCAGATATTTTGGCACCAGTTCGCCAAGTACCACCGACGTTATCGTGATAGCAACCGCAACCAACCCCACTGAGATCAGCGTCGAAGCTTGTGCAATAAAGTGAATCGGCGTTTGGCTGAGGGCTTGTTCCAATTTGACAACGATTGTCGCACCTCCAATCACCCCTGCAACGGTGCCAAAGAGGGTTATTCCAATCTGAATAGTGGCCAGGAACTTGTCAGGATTTCGGTGGAGTTTTTCCGCACTGGTCGCACCAAATTTGCCCTCCGCTACTTTCTGCTGCAATTTGCTCTTGCGACTGGCGATGATGGAAAACTCACTCAGAGCAAAAAAGCCATTGGCTACAATGAGCAGAATAATCGCCAGCAACTCAAAGAATATCTCTGAGCCCATTTTAGGCTGGTGCTCCGCTTACCGATAACGGAATATCGGACTGATCGCTTTGACTGGTATCGTCCATCTCAACTATATATAGATTGTTCGGCCAATTTGTGCAGATTCTCTATCCTTTTCTCAACCGGCGGATGAGTTGAGAAGAGGGCAGAAAAGCCTCGTCCTGAAAGTGGATTGGCTATCATGAGATGAGCGGTGGCCGGATGCCTGTCAAGATTGAACCGGATCGGAGATTTGTGCAACTTCGTTAATGCCGAGGCCAACTGATGGTATTTGCCGGTAATGCGGGCACCTTCGGCATCAGCCTTGTATTCTCTCTGGCGGGAAATCGCCGCCTGAATGATGATCGCGACCAGCGGAGCCACGATAGCCGCTGCCAGCAGGCCTAAGCCTCCGCCGCGATTGCTTTCCCGGCTGTAACCGCCAAAGATAGCGCCCCACCTAGCGATGGCGGCCAGAATACCGATAGCGCCGGCGAATGTCGCCGCTATCGTGCCGATGAGCATATCTTTATTCAGTATATGAGCCACCTCATGGCCTATTACGCCTTCGAGTTCATCTTCCGTCAGTATTTCCAGAATTCCCTCGGTAGCTGCCACTGCCGCATGTTCGACATTCCGCCCCGTGGCAAAGGCATTGGGCGCTTTTGTGGGGACAATGTACACTTTCGGCATGGGAATCATCGCCTGAGTGGACACGCGTTTCACCACGCGATAGAGTTTGGGATGATCTCTCTCAGTAATCTGATGTGCCCTGTACATTTTCAGAACGATTTTATCGGAATACCAGTATGAAAAAAAGTTCATAACGCAGGCCAGCCCAAAGGCCATGACCATGCCGTTTTGCCCACCGAACATGTAACCCACCCACATGAACACCACCATAAGGGCAACCATGAGAATGAAAACTTTAAGACTGTTCATATTGGCATTTGTCCTCAACGCCATTGTAGGGCAAGTCTCTCCGAGACCTGCCAATCCACCTTAGTTAGACAGGAGTCAGTGACTCCTGCCCTGCATCTACGTAGGAAATCTACATAGTGCTATGCTTTACGGTCAACAGTTTTGTTCGCCATTAATGTATAGCACGTTGTGTGGTAGAAAGTTCCCGGCGCCAGCCTGTATCGTGGGTGGCCCACCGCTTGCGGTAGGGTAAATATTCGTGGGCGACAGATGTCCCGAAGCTGTCTCATGAGTCAGTTCAGGCCATATTAGGCCTTACACCAAATGAAATTACAATTCGCCAACTCCGCGTAGCGGCGGGCTTTATGTCCGCCGGTGGCATTGCCACATTTACTGGCGGGAGACAAGCCCCCGCTCTATGCGAGGTGCGGTTTCTATTTTTTATCACAGCCTCCCCGCGGTTCCGACACGGAAGACAATTTCAAAAAACATCCTCACAAAAA
>CAZYRH010000187.1:1713-4004 GCA_964650395.1 uncultured Ignavibacteriales bacterium | reverse complement strand
CTAAACGTGGATGACGGTGTCGCTCTGTGGGCCAACTACCTGCCTTCGGAGGCCATCGAGGACTGGTTTGGCCGGTGCCGCGACAGGGAGCAGGAGCTGAAGAAGTACTTGTTGGAGAACTTCTCTTCCAGTAGTTCTGAGATTGGTCTGTTTTATGCTAGGGACCGGCAAGATATCTTTCAATACCGGGGCGGGTACTACATTGGCTTGAAGTTCATTGGATGGCTTGAGCACACGAACAATCTAACCGCAGACCGCCTGCTTACCATCCCAAAAGAGGAGTATGAAAGCCTGGCCCTCGAATACTTGCGTGCCCAAAACAGTTAATAGTGCCGTCTTGTTCAGTTCTTAACGTGAGAGAAACAGGTATAGCCTGTACAAATAAACTCCTAAGACGGACATAGCAACGACTGTTCTGGTTATCTTGTAGGCTGTCCTGTCGGCGAAAGGAGTCAGAGGCCGCCCCCTCCTGGCCAGAGCGAAACTTCTGGCGTAGACAATGGTGGAGGCAGCAATAAGTGCGACCGCGATATACGTCATCAACGTTACACCGAACTCGAATCTGATAATGTAGCTTGACAATAATAACACGATGGCCGCGAGAGTGTATTTACCGGTAATTTTGGCGGGGATAACAACGCTGTTTCTCTTGAAAAGAGCCATTGCACCTGCGCTTATGAGCAGGTCGCGCCCGACAATTACAATTGCCAGCCAGAGAGGCAGATCTCTGAAGAAAATCAGCATGATAACCAGCGCGGCGACTAGGATTTTGTCGGTCAGAGGGTCTAGAATAATCCCCAACCGACTCACTTGATTCATCCTGCGGGCCAGGTAACCGTCCAGGAGATCGGTGATTGCCGCTACCATCAGCAGTGCAATGCATATGATTGTGGATTGATTATCGTCTCTCCAGAGGAAATAACCCATTAGAGGCGCCAGTGGGATTCGCGACAGGCTCAACAGGTTTGGAAAACGGAGCAACTCGGAGGCACGCATAGTGTATATAAATAGGGCTTCTTATCATTCAGGCACGTTTAATTGTAGATGTTAAGGAAATAGTAATAGAAAATCAATCTCTGGATCGTCTGCAGGGAGTCGAGGATGGAGTTGGTAGTGGAATGGGCAAAACGAACGTCCAATAAAACTTATACCAAGTTACAATCGTATGTGTAACGTTTACTTGTGGTTGACATACGTCTTGGAGGTGTCGTGCTCTAAATCATCTCGAGGATGAAGCCAATTCCTACAGTTTCCTTCAGGCGCCCTTTATGGCTAACTTCCTTGTCGTACAAGAACTGGGTGTAAAAATTCACCGTTACGATCTTGGTAATCGAGGCGGTAACTATATTTTCCCAATTGACGTCAACTGCTTTCCAGTCATCTTTGTACGGTGTTCCCTCAACTTTATCCTTTCCCGAGAAGAAAAACGCTTTGTATAGGGTTAGTTTTCCAGTATATCGGAGACTTTTGTTTATTGAGAGAGTTACATCCGTCACTGATTCAATACCACCGTCTGTGAGAGTCGAGTCTTGCGTCGTAAAGGCTGTGGAGTCTACAATGACGTTTTTCATTATCTGTCGCAAAGCAAGACCAAGACGAATGAATATCTGGTCTTTGTCACGTTCGTAGAACCGTCTGGTAATTCCGGCCGATTCGGTCAGTTTGATCGGAGTGAGGAAGCGCTTTTTAGCTTCGACCGAGGCGTCCAGAAACCGCGATTCTAATCTCAAGGCAACAAATGGATCAACGAATTTCTGTAAGGTAACACGTCCGATATTTTCCCAATCAATAAGATCAGTGGATTTTCTCGGCTTGCTCCAGTGTTTGGTCTGGTCAGCGGAGTCGGTGGTCTGTGTCATGGTTTGGCCAAAGGAAAGTCTGAGGGTGGATTTTAAATCAAACCATTTCCTAAGCTGCTTTTCGGCTGAGCTGTTGAGGTTGCTGACCCAGCTTACGGCCCCAGCTTCGCCTCCAACCCAGGAATCAGAATACGCTGTTTGCGTGGCGGTTAGATCAACTACTAATGATTTCTTCCAACTCATCTCAGTGGTATCATTCGCATTTGCTATACCTGACGACGCTGCCATCGCTACAACCAGGATACAGGCGTTAATTGCAATGAGTCGTGACATAATAACCTCCATCAACTGGTTACTGGTTGGTACATGTGAATATCCCGCTGAAGGAAAGGAAGGGAGATTCTCTTTTCATTAAACCTCACTTTGACATTTTCCGTGATGCAGAAGCAGTCAAAATCTGTAGAGTCGAATCCTAAGTCCAGTAAGGCAGGA
>CAZYRH010000187.1:0-1613 GCA_964650395.1 uncultured Ignavibacteriales bacterium | reverse complement strand
CATACTCCGAGGTGCTGACTTTTTTGGAGCCCTTCATCTGTCGCGCCAGATCATAAGTGACGGTCTTTTTGTTAATCGTTTTCTCGATTGCTTTCTCGATCATCTGACCGGCTTTGTCCCAACCGAGATAGTCAAGCATCATCACCGCCGACAGAATCAATGATCCGGGATTGACCATGTCCTTGTCAGCATACTTGGGAGCGGTGCCGTGCGTGGCCTCAAACAGGCCGACGTAGTCACCGATATTGGCACCGGGCGCCATCCCCAGTCCGCCCACTTGCGCGGCACAGGCGTCGGATATATAGTCGCCGTTTAAGTTCGGAGTGGCGATCACATCGTATTCGTCCGGGCGGATCAGTATCTGTTGGAACATCGAGTCGGCAATACGGTCCTTGATGAGAATTTTGCCCTTGGGCATTTTGCCTTTGTATTTGTCCCAGAGCTCTTTCTCAGTGACGACCTTGCTGCGAAACTCGGTGGTGGCCACCTCGTAACCCCAGTCACGGAAGGACCCCTCGGTGAACTTCATGATGTTACCCTTGTGCATTATCGTGACCGAATGGAGCTTCTTGTCGATCGCGTAGTTTATCGCCTTGCGCACCAGTCGCTTGGTGCCGATTACTGAGATCGGCTTGATGCCCACGCCGGAGTCGGCGCGGATGTTGGTCTTCATCGTTTTGTTCAACCAGTTGATGACCTTCTTGACCTCGGCCGTGCCTTTCCGCCACTCGATTCCAGAGTAGACGTCTTCGGTGTTCTCACGGAAAATGACGACGTTGAGTTTCTCAGGATGACAGACCGGCGAGCCGACGCCCTTGAAGTACTTTACGGGACGGATACAGGCATACAGGTTAAGCACCTGCCGTAGTGTCACATTCAACGACCGGAAACCTCCGCCTATGGGTGTAGTGAGCGGGCCTTTGAGAGCTACAATGAAGTCCTTGATGGCGTTCATTGTCTCTTTGGGCAGCACCTCGCCATACAGCTTGTTGGCGTTTTCACCGGCGTAGACATCCATCCAAACGATTCTCTTCTTGTCCTTGTAGGCCTTTTTAACGGCGGCATCAACCACCCGGCGGGTTGCTTTCATAATATCGCGCCCGATGCCATCCCCTTCGATGACGGGAATTATCGGGTTATCAGGAACCGAGAGCTTTTTGTTCTTGAAAGTGATTCGCTTGCCGTCTTTCGGGACAACAATATGTTTATACTTAGTCATATAAACTCCTTTAGTAACCAAGAATCTTGAGGTGTTCTTTGTATGTGCCGGCAGATTTCTGCAGCGCTTCCAGTTCCGTCTTGCTTAACTTGAGTTCGATGATCCGCTCGACGCCGTTGGCACCCAGTACCACAGGAACGCCGATATAGATATCCTTGATACCGTACTCACCGGTTAGGTAAGCCGAAACCGGCAGGACCTTCTTCTCATCGTTAAAAACCGAGCGGCACATGTCGACCGTGGCAGCGGCAGGAGCATAGTAAGCGGAGCCAGTCTTTAGCAGCTTAACGATTTCCCCGCCACCATCACGCGTCCGCTCCGAGATGGACTTGATGCGGTCCTTTGGGATCAGTTCCGCAATGGGTATTCCAGCCACCGTCGTATACCGCGGCAG
>CAZYRH010000186.1:0-4056 GCA_964650395.1 uncultured Ignavibacteriales bacterium | reverse complement strand
CCTAGGGACTGTCTATGTGGAGAATGTCGATTACATTATAGATTACGTTCTCGGCGACCTGGTTATCAAGAGCGGTGGTGCGTTGAGCACGGGGCAGACGGTAACGGCATGGTACCAGGACTACATTGTCTATAATATCGGAAGCGACTATCAGGTGGATGACAACAGCGGCCGAATCAAGAGGCTCTCCGGGGGTGACATCGCATCGGGTGAAACGGTAAACCTTGACTATTCACCAGTCTACAAGAGCTTCAACGAGGAAATCCTCAACAATGCGGTGCTGGAGGCCAACGGGCTGATTGAAAAAGAGGTTGACCCGGAGGGCCAGTTTGGCGCCGACTCTGTTCTTCAAGCATGCGCCACTTATCGGGCGCTGGAAATCATCTGTCGCACCTCGGCAGCCCGTGAGCTTTCTAGTTTGAGAGGGCAGGATCGAACGGCTGGCGCCTGGATGAATCTGGCTGAGGCGTATGCGGCCCGGTCCGAACAATTGCTCCGATTATTCCGTCCGCCGTTGGCAGGTCCCACGGCGCCGGTGCACAGCTAACTGCTAAAGGAGAACACATGATAGCAGGATTAGAAAAGGTAAAGTCCCGCCGGGTTTGGTTTGTCCCCAATTTCATTGTCTGGGGACTTCCGGTGTGGGAAGAGGTCGAGTTCCTGGCGGTAGAAAAGGTCGACTCCAATAAGGCTGTGCTCTATGGATCTTCAGACATCGCTGATACGGCTCAACAGGTGGCTTTCAGCGATTTGACGGACTACCGGGGCAACCAGTTGCCGTCAACGACTTCGTCACCGCGAGTCTTGATTCGTCCCAGGAGTCAAGAAGCGGCCTTTGTTGTCGGCGAGGAATCTGATGCGACTTTCAAAATCGCTCGCGATCCGGAAGTTTCAGGACCGGTGACAGTCGATCTCTTGGTAGTCGAGATGGGTAATTAACATGCCCCGTGCGGAACGAGATTTATCCAAGTTCCCTGATGATCTGTCGATGCTTGATGACTTAATCAGGCGATACTACCGGGAACTTTTGAATAGCATAAAAGAACATGCTAAACTGGGAGATTTTATCAAGATGATTGAATTAAGACGCAAACTTGCTCCTGGGGATGCCGATCAGAAGGAGTTCTGGAGAATGCTGGAGCAAATACGTCAAGAAGCTTTAGCCAAGGATGATGTCAAACGCTCCAAGCCAAGAAAAAGGGTATCCAAGAGGTAAGAGATTCAGGAGACATGATGAAAGCGAGAACGTTCCGTTCACTTGTTTTTGCTATCCTGGCGCCGGTTTGTGTGACCTTTGCAGGTGTGGATACACTTAAAGGGACATCGGAGATCGAGGATTGCATTATCTATTCATGGGAATACTGTAATGGTGAAATACCCGATGAAAATTGTCAGCGGTACAATGCCGGCTCGATTACGAATTTGCAGGTTGGTTCCTCAGGCGCCGGCCAGGTGAGACGGTCATTAGTCAAACTTCCCGGCTGGGATGGAACCATGCCCGATTCCTCGAAGCTGCTGGTGTATTGTAAAAGCGAGGCCGATGCGAACAATCGTAAGATCTTTCTCTATCCGGTAACAGCCCAGTTTTTCGAGGGAGCGGAGCTGTCATACAATCTTGGCGATTACCCCGACCCGGACAGCGGCGCCACCTGGAACCACGCCTGGCTCGATGTGGGCGATGCAGATTCTTCCAACTGGGCCTCTCCGGGAGGTGACTACACAACCGCTGTCGCCTGTACTACCACAATAACCGGCACCGATCAATATTTTGCGTTCGACGATTTCAACCGGATACTGAACTACTGGGATACTTCCGGTAACGCCTACGGCTTCATCCTGAAAAACGAAAACGCCTTTCCGGCCAATACCAGTATGAAGACCTTCGGCACCACCGAAGGCGACAGCTCAAAGGATCCGCTGGTGATTCTCTACTATAGTGATGCGGTTACTGTCTGGCGGCGGTTACGTGTGATAAAGCGCTTGTAGGTAAGGCAGGTGTCAAAGGCGCCTGCCCTACTTCAAATTTGCAAAGGAGGATATAACAAAAAGTGAAACAACAAAAGGGAATCATGCGAAAATTGGTACTCTTACTCATCGGGATTTTTATAGTACCAGCGTTGTCGGCGTCGGTGGTGAACAATTCTATCTCCTCGCCTACCGCTGAGGATTCGCTGTCATTTGTGTTTTATTCGCTGGACAGCATAGGTAATCCTACGAGCGCGGATTCAGTATACATTCTTGTAGTTGGACCCGATGGGGCGGTGGCGTACAAGGACTCAGTGACGGTTTCGGATAGTCGGATTACTACCACGACCATCAGGGGAAAGCAGTTCTATTCGTTTGCCGAGCAGGTTTCCAATATAGATGGCACCGGCGCTGCCGGACATTATTCGCTCAGTCTTCTGGCCAAGAAAAACAGTGGTAACCTTCTCACCCCGAATACTTATTCTTTTCAGATTATCACTGAGGAATTTTCCGACCAAATTGCTCTTATTGGAGATTCAGTCTATGTCAAGGGAGGAGCGGTTGACTCCAACCGTACGGAACAGGGCGGTTCTGGTGATTCAGCATCTATAGCACGATGGGTCTGGAATACACCACAGACAAACCATGCTACCAATGGCACTTTCGGAAAGTATCTCGACACCGAAGTGTCTGGGATAAGCGGTGGCTCCGGGGCATACTCGTTTACAGTCGCAGCCTTTGATTCCTCAGTGGGCCAGGCTGTCCCTCAGGTGGGCCTGGCGGTGCGTAATGTGAATCAAACCTCCCTTATAGCAGTCGGACAGACCGACAGCGAGGGTGAAGCATCGTTTAATCTTGATGCCGACAGTTTTGTCATCGTTGCGACCACCGCCGGATACTTATTTGATCCCTATGATACCATTGCGGTGAGCGGGACGGGAGTTGATACCGTCTTTGGTGACCAGTTTGACCCCGGGGCTCCCTCATCGCCAACTCTGTGCCGGGTGTACGGCTACCTGTATGACATAAATGGTGAACCTGAGGAGGGAGCGTCGGTTACAGCGTATCTTCCCTCTGGAGTGGCTCAGTTTGCCGATGGCATTGTCTCGCCCTTTTCCGTCTCAACTTCCACTGACAGCACTGGTTGCTTCTATCTCGATTTGATACCGTCGGATTCGCTGATCCCGGCTGGTGTTGAGTATGAATTTACCATAAGTCGTACTGATGGCACGATTTTGAGGCAGCGCCTCGCGGTGCCCGATTCAACCCTCTGGCGGCTGACATGGTAGGGAGAGACCTGCCATCCGCTGGAGGCGGACTGACATAGTAAGACGCGTTGATAAAAAGATGAACATCTCAACCAAAGGAGGAACACAATGGAATCAATACTCTCACAAGCAGGCTCGTTGGCCGGCCTATTAGGGTCGGTAGCGCTGGTGCTGGCCACCTATGTCGCAAACAAGTATGTCATTCCCTTTTTGAAGGTAGGGAAAAGGCAGTATTACGCCCAGTTCATTGCCACGATAGCCGACGAAGTAACCGATGACCTGCGAAACAAGTACCCCGACAAACAGTGGCTCAAGCACCTTGATGAGGCGGTCGACAGTCTGATTGCCATTTGCGGGATACCGGCGGAGATTGCCAAGCGGGCGATCAGCGCTGCCGCGGCTCGGAAGTAGGTCGGATTCCACAGTTGCCGAAGGCGGTAAGAAACCCGACACCTCAAAATCGTGACCCCAAGTGTCGGGTTTCTCGGTCGCCAAGCTCCCTTGTAACCCGACCTGCAGAGCTCATAATGTCTCAAAACTCCTGACGACACCCACCGACCTGCGATCACTCATCTTCTTTCTCGTCGGCCTCAGGAATATGAAAAACACACTTCGCAAACTGTTCGAGCAGATTCTTTGGCGAAGCCTCCCACTGCCCCCATTTTCGAGAAATATGTTCAGTCCATCCATAGTTGGTATAAGTAAACTTTTCTTCCCGATCCGTTTCCAAAGGGATCTTATAGTTATCAGCGCGGTAGTAGTCCTGTGCGATATATCCTTCATCCATTTCCATCATCGCTTTAGTAATCATTTCCTCACTGAA